>CAYNKN010000071.1:0-11328 GCA_964397805.1 uncultured Chryseolinea sp.
GAGTAGTAGTATCTAAAAAGTGAAGTTTGCTGGTGCCATCGCTTACAATAAGTTGTTGGTTGTTATGCGTAATACCCCAACCTTCTTTAATGGCTGGATCTAATTTAAATTCACTCAATTGCTTGTAGGTATCGGCATGATAAATAAATCCAACGCGGTTCTGCCACGTGAGCTGATAGAGTTTATTATTAAGCACTACAATACCTTCACCAAAATATTGATTGGGTAACGTAACTTTTTTATCGTGTTGGCCCGATCCGGGATTCACCTCAGCGATCCACGATGTGCCGTGTTGCCCCGTACTCTCTAAAATTTTATTGTTATGAATAACCAGACCTTGTGTGTAGGCTGAGGTGTTATGCGGTAGTGTACTTAAAATAGTATAGCCAATCGATAAAGTATCGCGATCTGTTTCTGCTTCGGTAGTTTTTTTATCCGAGCACGAAATCAACCCAAAAAATGTAATTAGGATAACGGAGGCGAAGAGATGAAATGACTTCATAAAAATTATTTAGCGCCTCGAAACAACTAAAAATATTGAATATCACCAACTCTAAAAAGTATAGTCATGAGTGAGTGCCTTTAAAATAAGCTTAATAGCAGATATCTCAGATCGTATGCAACATTTTTTGGCAATGTTTCGTGTTGGTTAGTTTACTTTTTGTAGCGGTAATGCCCAATAATTTTGTAGCTAAACAGGCAGTCTGAAATTTCTTGTCCGTTGCCAATATTATGTACAATTAATGGTCGCTGTTGATCGACCGATTTTTTATTGATAACAATGCCGATATGTGTTATGCCACCTCCCAGATTCCAGGTAACTACATCGCCTGCTAAGTATAGGGCAGCATCGGTACTGATTTCTTTTGCCGCATTTTTTCGGGTAAAGTAGGTCATGAGATTAGGAACTCTACGGTGATCAATGTTTTTATCTGGTTTGTTTAAGCCCCAATTTTTTGGATATGCTCCAAAATTAACACGCATATCTTCATGCACTTCTTGTTGTAGATCGATACCTAGTTTACGGTATGCGCGAATAATTACATCGGTGCAAACACCACGATCAGCAGGAACATCGCCATTTGGATACGGTATTGAAAAGTAAGCAGGATCGTAACGAACAGTCTGCTTGGTGAGCTCGATGGCGGCAGTTGATAAGTTAGAGAAAAAATTATCCTGACTAAGCGCAGGTAAACTGCAAAATAAATAGACTGTTGTAACTAGCGCTAAGTACGACCAAAAACTGATTTGTTTTTTTGAGTAAGGTATAATCAACGTGCTCTTTTGGTTCATCGTAAAGTTAAAGATTATTTGAGTATGTCGTAAGGTAATGTTTACAGTGTAGCGTGTGACAAAGATAATACCAACAGTACTTGTTGTTTTAGTGGGAAGTGTTTGGTGGTTGTTTTAAAAATAGTTCAATGTCTTTATCGCCTTGTAAGTTCTGCATCTGTTTCAGTATCCAAATTTGGCGCTTAGCAATGTACGGTGATAATGGTTTTATAGTATATTTTTTCGGGTTAGGTAATACCGCAGCAAGTTGAGAAGCTTCTGTGCTGGTTAGCCTACTAGCCGATTTTTTAAAATAGGTTTGAGAGGCCGCTTCTATACCAAAAATGCCCGTTCCCATTTCGGCTACGTTAAGATAAATTTCTAGGATGCGTTCCTTTCCCCAAATGAGTTCAATCATAAAGGTAAAGTATGCCTCTAAACCTTTGCGCCACCACGAGCGACCTTGCCACAAAAAAACATTTTTTGCCACCTGCTGACTAATGGTGGAGGCTCCACGAATACGCGCGGCTTTGTTGGTGGTATTATACTCCAACGCTTTCTGAATACTTTTTACATCAAAGCCATTATGATCCGGAAAGAGTTGATCTTCGGCTGCTATAACGGCTAAACGTGCGGGAGGTGAAATATCGTGCAGGGATATAAATTTTTTATTCAACCCGTTTCCGGATATCCAACTGTTTAATTGCGTAAGCGTAATGGGAGGATTAACCCATTTTAAGAGTACGATGTAAAAGAGCTGAAGAAAAAATAAGAGTAAGAGTGTTTTTCTGACAATCTCTTTCAGCGCGGTAACCGTTTTATTTCGACCCATAAAGTAATTGCACGCACAAATAAACAATTACTAATGTGAATAGTAAAAGGCTTTTATAAATGGATGAGTTTGTTAATAATACCTTCCCATCATGGGGTGCTCTACAATTGCGCGTTTCAATTCCAGAAAATCGAGTGAACCTTGGTAGCGGTATGCTACTTTACCTCCGGGTTCGATTAGTATGGTGTGGGGTAATGCGCCATTCCACTCTGGATCAAAAGCTTCGATTAACGCATACGTGTCGTTGCCATCAAATAAATAATTATTAACAGGCGAATGTGTTTTCTTCAAAAAGCTAAGTGCCTTATCAAACTGTGCAGGCTTATCTGCCGAAAGTGAAATAAATTCAAAGTCACGTTGTCCATACATCCGTTGCAGCATAACAAGTTCTGGAAATTCAGCCACACACGGAGCGCACCAAGTTGCCCACACATTAATAAGTCGAAGTTTATCACTATCGTTTTTAACCAAGGTTTTAATTTCGGCAACGCTTAATTTTTCTAAGGTTACTGGTTTAGCTTTCCAGTCTTTTTCTATTTGTTGTCCCCAGTCACTTTTCCATCCCCATTTTACAGAGCAACCAAATGTTTTTGTTATGGGTTGTTCAACGGTGTTGCCTGCTAATAAAGCATCTACTGCATTACGTAAATCATCGGCATTGGCTGTGCCCGGTTTTTCAACAGCATCTAATCGACCGCTATAAAATAATTCTTGATTCGCATTGAAAACAAAAACGTGTGGAGTAGCTACTGGGCCATAGGTAAGAGAAACAGCTTGATTGTCGCCATCGTAGAGATACGGAAAATTATAGCCTTTATCACGCACACGTATTTGCATTTCTTCGTACGTGTCGTTCAGGTCGGTATATCCACATTCTTCGGGAAGTACCGCTATTCCACTATTCGGCATAATAGCAACAACAGCAACGCCTTTGCTTTTATAGTCATTGGTAAATTCAATTATACGGTCTTCATAAGCCTGAGCAGTAGGGCAGTGGTTGCAGATAAATAAAATAACCAGTGCTTTGGCATCGCTAAAATCGGCCAGCGAGTAAAATTTACCACTCACATCGGGCAGCGAAAAATCAGGTGCTTTCGTACCCGGTTTCAATTCGGCTACTTCCTGCTTGTCAATTTTTACAGGATTGGGTGTAAAACCTTCGGAAGTAGCAGCTTCATGTTTGTTGGTAGTAGATGTGCAGCTTATTAAAAGCGCTAAACATGAGATGATTAGTAAGTAAATAACTTTAGTCTTCATACGCATGGTGTTTACTGTATATGAAAACTAAAGTTACTGAAAAGCAGAGTGAATGGAAATGATTATTCACCAAGGGAGCGGGCAATACCCAACTCCAGTCCGCGTAATTCGGCTAGTCCGCGTAATCGCCCAATAGCTGAGTACCCCGGATAAGTTGTTTTCTTTAAGTCATCCAGCATTTGATGCCCATGATCAGGACGCATTGGTATACTTTCATTCTTTCGTTTCATGAGTATTTCCAATTCTTTAACAACCGCATACATATCCGTGTCGCCATCTAAATGATCAGCCTCAAAGAAATTACCTTTTGCATCGCGTTTGGTATTTCGTAAGTGTAAAAAATGGATGTGGTCACCAAAGCGTTTAATCATTCCGGTGAGGTTGTTATCAGGCCGTGCGCCATACGATCCGGTACAAAAGCATAAACCATTGGCTGGAGAGGGAGCTGCTGCTAATAACTCTTCAGCATCTTTTTCAGTGCTTACAATACGAGGTAGTCCTAAGATAGAATATGGCGGATCATCGGGATGGATGGCCAGTTTTAATCCAAGCTCTTCGGCAGTGGGTGTTACTTCGCGTAAAAAATAAAAGAGGTGTTCTTTTAGTTTTTGTTCGTTAATGCCCTTGTACTCTTCCAGTGCTTGTAGAATTTGATCGGCTGTAAATGAATCATTACCTCCCGGTAATCCAAGCAGTGCGTTTTTGTAAAGCATCTCCTGTTCTTCGGAGGTCATACTTTCAAATTTTTGCTGTGCTGCTGCACGCTCATCAATCGAATAGTTATCTTCTGCGCCTGGTCTTTTTAACAAGAATAGATCGAATGCGATAAACGCACTTTTTTCGAAGTATAACGCTTTACTACCATCGCTCAACGTATAGGCTACATCAGTACGCATCCAATCGAGGATAGGCATAAAGTTGTACGTCACTACTTTCAGTCCGCAGGAAGCTATGTTTTGCAGGCTTTCCTTGTATTGGTCGATGTATAATTTGTATTGCCCAGTTTGCTTTTTGATGTCTTCATGTACCGGCAAACTTTCAATTACTGTCCACGTTAATCCGGCACTTTCTACCAGCGCTTTGCGCGTTAAGATTTCTTCTACTGTCCACACATCACCTACTGGTATGTGGTGTAAGGCAGTTACGACACCGGTGCATCCTGCCTGACGAATATCCCAGAGACTTACCGGGTCTTGCGGTCCGTACCACCGCATGGTTTGTTCCATGAACATAGCGAATTGTTTCAGTTAATATTGATAGATCAAATGTAGTAAGGGATTATTAATCACCCTACGCGAGGCGTAAACTCTGCAAAAAAATATACTTCTTTTAAACGAGGGTATGCATGGATTAAGTATTCGCAAAATCCATCTTCTTTTCTCTGGAACACAAATAGGAATATGTGTTAAAACACGCGCTTAGAACGGATACCCAATACCGATATTTAAGACTAGATTTTGTCTGCGCCAACTCGGGCTTCTAAAATTAATATCATCGAATACCCATCTTTCGTTGGGTTCAAGAAATGGCTTGCGTATAGGAAAGGCCAAATCAAATCGAAGTACAAAAAAATTAAAGTCATAGCGAATACCTGCACCTGTTCCTACAGCAATCTCCGATAGGAATTTGTTGCTATCGAATTTTGACCCAGGTCTTGAATCATCTTCGTTAAATAGCCAAATGTTTCCGGCATCGGCAAACACAGCTCCCTTTAACGCTTTGAAAATATCAAATCGGTATTCCACGTTGCCTTCAATTTTTATGTCACCACGTTGATCTATAAAAAATGTATTCAGCGAAATCGTTTCATCGGTTCGTACATTGTACGTGCCAGGGCCGACAGAGCGTGCCGGAAAAGCTCGCAAACTCGTAGTTCCGCCCACGGCAAATTGTTTGATGTACGGTAGGTTAGTGGAATTGCCATACGCATAACCAACCCCCAAGGCAAGGCGCGATACCAGTTTACTGGTTTTATTAAGATGGTAGTAATGCCTTACATCGGTACTCGCGAGCGCAAATTGGGAGTAGGGTAATCCAAATAGTTGAAATTGATCTTCGTTAGATCCACCGATTTGCTGAATGGCACTCAATAAATTTCCAGCAACCTCTAGTGTGGCATTAAAATAAAAATCTGATTTGCGACTATTTTTTTGTTCATACTTACTGATGATATCGTCTCGGTGTTGTGTGTTTAGTGTAAACGAATAACGTGAACCAATAATAAACTGATTTTGAAAGGAGTTTGATAGCGTAGGATTTTGCTCCAGTAAGGTGTTAAACGCATCAGAGGTTCTGCTCGACCGAATAAAACTAATTTCAGCCGGGAACAGCTCATGTGTTTTCATGGTAGTTTCTCGCCATAAATAACCCGATGAAATATTAAACGAAGTGAGGCGAAAGTATTGTAACCGCTGTTGGAAATTATAACCAATTTTAAACTGGGTCTGTGGCAAATATTTGGTGGAACGATACTGAACTCGCAGCGGTGATATAAATCGGGGAGTCGTAATACTGGCGTCTGCACCAAACTCGATGGAATTAAGTGCACCCGCTTGTTGTCTGCTTATTTGCGATTCGTAGGCTGTGTTTAATTTGAATTGAAACATTTCTGCACCACGAAAAAAATTTCTATTGGTAAAGATGAGCTCCACTCCCGGCCCAACAAAATTATTTGATTTTGAAACTGCCTGCACCTGCATGCGAAGAGATTTTTTTAACATGGGTGTTAAATAGACGGTGGCATCTAACGAGGAAGAATCAATACTGCTTTCTGTAAATTTTATATTCACAAACTTAAACGTCTTTAACCCCATGAGTCGGCTTAAGGAATACTCATGGTTAATACGTTTGTATAAACTATCGGGGCGAACGTTAATAACATCGGTAATTATTTTGGGCGGAAACAAGTGTGCATCATCAATATACTGATAGCCATCAATAAGAACAGTATCTTGTAGCAAATGCGTGCTATCGTTGCTGAGTATGTAGTTGGGGAATACGCCAATATTTTTTACGTGATATGTTCTTTTTGCAGCCGCAGGTGTGCCACGTTCAACAATGAGCACTAAGTCAACGGTTTTTTCTCCCGCAGTACTGTCGGCATCAAAACGTAAATACCGATCAGCGAAAAAATAGTAGCCATTATTTTTCGCCACTTCTTCAATTCGCTCTTGTTCTTTTTTTAATCGTTCGAGTTGATAGCGTTGCCCTTTTTTTAGCAGGCTGGTTTCCAACAGCATAGTGCGAAACGCTTCATCACCAATATCCATCGTAGTATAGTCGAGCTCACCTAACCGATAAGGCGGCATTAATGCCAGTGTATAGGTAATGGTGCTTTTCTTTTTACGGGTAGTTACTTCATGAGTAACACTGGAACCAAAGTAGCCTCGATTATTCACTTCACCCTCAAGCGTCCTGGTAATTTTTTCAGGAGCAACATCGGTTAGTAAAACCGGAGGCTTGCCTAGCTTATTCTTAATAAAACTGCGGAGCCCCTTTTCTTTTTTTGGTGTTCCGGCTATGTAGTAAAACCACACGCTTGGTCGCGACCCCAACAGGGTATTGTTAGGCTTAGGTAGGAGGTAGGGATTTAAATTGTTAACCAGATTTTTTTGTCCACGTATGCGTTGTGTTGTTTGAATTTTAATTTCAGCACCTTCATAAAACGATTCGTCTTCGTTGAGAAATCGGGTGGCTGTGCAACCAGACAGTAAAGCGATAGCCATGCATATACCTACGAAGTATGCCCAACGTAGTAAGTATAACGGTGTATGTAAAAAGAGTTTATTCTGATTTTGCATTTGGCCGTAGTAATTCGCGAAGTGTATTATAGTCTTTAATATAAATGAGGCCTGTACCTGTTTCAATAAGTTCGCCATCAATCATATCAAAATTACTGGTGCGGAATCCGGTAATTCGAAAGCGACCATCAGAAGTAAGTTTGTACTCTAGCGCCAAATCACCAATATAATCAGTTACTGTGTTTTGATTGGAACTCTCGCCTTCAATATCTACGTTGCCAGAAAGTTTAACAACCAGTCGATCGTTAAACAAATTTTTTGAAACACCCAGTTGTACCCGCGTTTCGCCTTGTACTTCATTACCGGTATTCGTTTCGTATGATCTTAAGTCTACACTTAATTGAACGCCCTTTACGTTTTCTGATAGTCGGTTGAGTTGTTCAGAAAGCATACGGCTAACACTTACGCGGGTGGTGTTACCTACACTGGAGCTTGCCTGACTTTCAAATGGATTCTCTGATATGAATCGTTTTAATATGAGCAAAGCAAATACTTGCTTATTCAAATCAGATTCGCGGGTATTTATATCCTGAAGTTTAGCATAGATGGCTCCACCAAATGCATTACGTTTGTCATCGGGCATATCTAGCAAGAAGCTTATTTCAGGAACCAACAATCGCCCCTTAATATCCAGATAGACCATGAAAGGAAGTTTTAAATTATAGGCATTTACTTCGCTTTGGTTAGACGTGTTAATTTGATTGTAAACCAAATCGAGTGGTGAAGCTTCTACATCAAAACGTGCGCGTAAATCCATACTGGCATTTAATGGATCGCCAGACCATGTAATGGAACTTCCCGAAACTAAATCGAATTCTCGTTTTACCATTTGATAAAATGAAAAATTGTATGTACCACTGGTTATTTCATACCGCCCTGATAAATTCATATTACCATTAGCTTCTGAATTATAGAGCAATGTTGAATTTCCTTTTAATGAAAGTTGATCACCAGTAGATGGATCAATCACAATATTTAAAGTGGACTTATCGGTTAGTTCCAAGTTAGCTGTAACATCTACTCCTTTAAACATACTTTGCGTTGTATCGGGTAAAGCGAGGTTAGTGAGAAACGGATCGTGATCGGTTCGCTTATTAACAAATTGCACTATTCCTTTTTGTTCTAATACATCTTTTTCCGAAGCGGGAACCACATAGGTTATCTGGCTTCCTTCACCTAAACTAACCGTCATGTTTATTCTAGGTTGATTCATATTTCCGGTAATACGGGCGTTGGTGCTGATGCGAACAGTTCCATAATAAAGTTCGTTATCTTTTTCTGTCGTATTTAGAAATAGAAAATTGCGTGATGTTACTTGTAGATTGAAGTCAAAATTGGTATAAGCTTTTGTGAGGATGGATCCGTTAATTGTTGCTACATTACTTTTCTCATCCATAAGTTTAAAATCACGAAATACTATGCCTTCTGGCTGAAAATAAATGCTTTCGTTTTTTAAGGTTATCGGACTATTAATTAAAGTAGGTAAGGCACTGACCTCGGCAAAAGTAAGCTTACCACGAATAGTAGGTTCTTGTATGCTTCCAGAAATAGTAAGGTTACCGGTGACTATTCCTTTTAAATTTTTTACTTGCTTGGCGAGGATGGGTTCAAGTAGAGAGAGCTCAATTTTTGATAAATCGAAATCTATCGAAAAGGCACTTGAATTTTCTGATGCTTCATAAAATCCATTTGCATTAGCCGATAGGTTATTGCCTTTCATATCAACCTGTATGCTATAACGGTTGGCACTATAGCCAAGCTCTAGGGCAATGTTGCCCCACTCTTTTTCTAGTATAGAAAATTGGTTTATCTGCAACTTCGAAGTGAATGAGCCTTGTTGATTACTCGTTAATGTTAAATCACCATTCAGTTCACCGCTAGCAGGAATTACACCTTCAACAAGTCGCGTAATGTTGGCCAGTTGCCATCGTTGAAATTGAAACGAAAAGGAAGAGTCGCTTTCATTGGTGACAATCGATAATTTTTCAACATCCTTTGATAGACTAAAGTTATGTGCATGAATGTTTCCAGCGCTTACTTGCAGGTAGTTATCTGCTGGTATCTGTCACCGATCGTAGTTTAATATTAGTTTATCTGGAAGTAGGTGATAACGAAAGGCGGGTGATGTGCTTTGAACAACACCACCTATCTCATATTTTTTTTCATTTTCAGCATTAAGAATGGTAATGGTGTTTTGAATGGAATCATGCGCAATTTTTCCAGACACTTGAGCAGTCGCAATTTGCAGTGTATCAAAAGTTAATTCTTTTACTTTTATATCGTAATAGAGCGCATCGCTATCGGAATTAATTTTCAATGTAAACGAATCGACTGATGTTGTAGCATATTTTATTTTCGTTACTTCAATACCAATATCCAGTTCGTTCGTTCTACTATCAAACTTACCTTGAATTTTTCCGGGTGTAAAAGAATTTAGTTCAGGAAGAATAATTTCGGTGAGTAAGTCTGTATTTTTTATAAGGAGATCAAAGTCAAAGTATTGTGGTTCTGTGTATTCAGTAATTTCCTGATCTTGCAATGAAAAGTATTGATTGATATGTTGCTGAAAAACCCGTGGTAAGTCAACGAGATTAAATGTTCCGTCAAAATCACCATTCAGTATATCCGATCGAATGGAAATTGAACTTGTTCCTTCTTGGTCAATAGAAGCAAAAAGTAGGGAGTCTACGCGATAGAGCGCATCACCATTAAAGATGGCCACATTTCTAATGCCCAGTGTTCCATTAATCCGCTTAAAGTCTGGCGTGGTTAAATCAATCCTTAAGGTAGCACGTGCTTTTAGTGGTCTTTCAGAAAAATTGAGTTCTCTGAAATCAGCATTTTTTAAATCGAATGTAAATGTATACTCAGGTACATCAGCTTGATAATTTAAATCGCCTTTCATCTCGAAGTTAGGATGTTCGTCTTCTAGTAGCGCAGTACCGGTAAAGAAATACTCCTTTAGTGAACCATTAAGTTTAAAATCGTGGTAATTATATTGGTTGTATTGAAACGAAGCGACTCGCAAGTTAATGTCAGTATTCAATTCTTGCATAGTAAAACCAGCACCATTTACAGCTGCTTCTAAATCGAGCTTACCCATATTTTCTTGTTGTAGTATGTAGCCAACATCAAGCGCCTGCGTATGCAGTGTGGCTGCGTAACTAGGGACTTCACTAAGTGCAACTTCTGCTTTTGCTTTTACCTCGCCTACATTACTTGTTAGTAACGCATCAATATTTATATTTTTTGTATCGGTAGAAAAGGTACCTCCAAGTTGAATCCATGTAGGCAATTGAATGGCGGACGGGATGAGGCTATCGATTACTATACTTTCTATGTCGGCTTTGGTGGTGTAAAATTTATCGAGTACAATATTCGCAGCGGTGGTGTTTATATCGGGCAATCCTTTTACAGTCCCTTGTACGTAAAGAGATGTTTCTTGTAAGGTGGTGATGTCCAGTTTCGCTATGTTTAAATTATTTAGTGAGCCATTGATTTTAGTATTAATACTCATATGCATACCTTCTGGTGCATGGATAGGCAAACTATCTAACACAGTAGGCGAGAAGTATAGTATATCGCTTAGTGCCAGCGATGAATTTTCTATGTTCAAATCAACTTTAGTTTCCGCATAGTTATTTTGTAATGCCTGAAGTGAAGTAAACGAGGAGTTTATGTTGGCCTGGATTGAAGAATTTTTTGTGTTCAGCTGAAAATCGCTGACATTAAATGTTGAAGGTGTTAATCTTAAATTCATAGCCAGCGACTCCAACTTCAATCCATTTTTTTCATTCATAGCGAGTTGAGTAATGGCGAGGTTGATACCATCTTCGGTTAATGCTACGTTTTCGGCTTGGAGGGTAAAGCCCTGAAGCCAAATATGATTACTATCAAAACTTTTGGTTAGTACGGGCTTCGTATAATCGTGAAATTGAAAGTTGTTGTCTTTTAAATCAAGCTTGCCTAATTGTATGTCCCAGTTGGTGGGAAGTGCTAATGAAGCTTGTGTAGTATCCATTGCATTTTCAAAACGGCTATCTTCTTCTTCTTTGAAATTAGAATACGATACAAAAGAATGATGCAATTTAATAGTGTTCAGGTTGATTATATTTTTACTGAGTTCAATGCGATTGGCTTTACTATAAAATGTTCCTAGTCGAGCAT
>CAYNKN010000072.1:0-11275 GCA_964397805.1 uncultured Chryseolinea sp.
ACCACACCGCTCGATCCGGAAGTATTCGAAGCCATGAAACCGTTTATGCTCGAGGACTTTGGTAATCCATCATCAACACACTCGCATGGAAGAAAAGTAAGAGCTGCTATTGAATCGGCACGAAAAAAAATTGCCGAACTGGTATGCTGCACACCGGGTGAAATCATTTTTACTTCCGGTGGTACCGAAGCCGACAATGCTATTATTTGTTCGGCTATTCGCACTTATTCGATTAAACACGTTATCTCTTCCCACATTGAGCATCATGCCGTAGAACATACACTACATAATTTAAGCAAACAACAAGCTATTGAATTGCACCATGTTGAGTTGGATAAATCCGGACATGTTAAGCTGGATCATTTAGAATCATTACTTCAAACATATCAGCATGCGTTGGTTTCGCTTATGCAAGCCAATAATGAAATTGGAAATTTACTTGATCTCGAAAAGGTAGGTATGTTGTGTAATCAGTATGAAGCATACTTTCATTCGGATACCGTACAAACTATGGGTCATTATCGTCATGATCTAAGCAAACTTCCGGTGCACGGTATTACGGCTGCGGCACATAAATTTCATGGCCCCAAAGGAGCAGGATTTATGTTTATCCGCAAGGACAAAAAAATTGCACCGTTTGTATTTGGTGGTTCGCAGGAACGCAATATGCGTGGCGGAACAGAAAATGTATATGGCATTATCGGGCTGGCCAAAGCCATGGAAATTGCTTACCGCGATATGGACGAACACAAGCAACACATTGAAGCATTAAAGGTACGCATGATTACTAAGTTGCAAGAAAGTATTCCGGGTATTAGTTTCAATGGCGATTCCGCGAATCTGGAAACGAGTTTATACACTGTGCTTAATGTAAGTTTGCCAGAATCGGAAGAAAGTGGAATGCTTTTATTTAATCTTGATTTACACGGCATATCTGCATCTGGAGGTAGTGCGTGCTCCAGTGGTGCCGCTACGGGTTCGCATGTATTAGGCGCGTTATATCCGGAATCGAAACGCGGAGCCGTTCGATTCTCTTTTAGTAAGTACACCACAAACGAAGAGATTGATTATACCGTGAGTAAATTAGCAGAGCTTGTTAATGTAGTTGTGTAGTACGCTACTTAGTCAATAAATTGCTTGAAGATATTTAATCTGCTTAGCGCTATTAATTTTTAAGATTACGCAGGAATTATCCCCATCTTCTTCATTAAAAAAGTAGCGTTCATTTTTTGAGCAAGCCCGGGTTTTAGTTTGTAGTCAAACGAAAGCTGATCATTTTCAATGTTTGCTTCAAAGCAAAAGTTCTTAATGTAGTCAGGATGTTCCTGCGCTAATTCACCCAACGCCAAATCATGGGTAGCCAATAATGTTAAGCATGTATAGTGGCGTAACTGTTTTACTAAGGCAGTCGATCCGGCTTGTTTATCGGTAGAATTTGTGCCTTTTAAAATTTCATCCAGTAAAATCAATAAAGGTTTATTGTTTTGAAGTTCATCAATAATACTTTTTAGTCGATTGAGTTCTGCATAAAAATACGACTGATGATCTTTGAGTGAATCGGCTGTGCGCATACCCGACCGCATTTGAATAACCGGACAAGCAAAGTTTGTTGCACATACCGGAGCGCCACTTAATGCCAGTACCATGTTTACACCCACTGTTCGCAAAAAAGTACTTTTGCCCGCCATGTTTGCTCCGGTAATAATTAAGATAGATTGTGTTCCGCCTATGGTAATGGTATTCGGAACACATTCATTGGGTTGAAGTAACGGATGCCCCAGGTTAACACTTTCTATTTGAATAGATTCGTGTATGGTAGGATAAACAAAGTGAGGGTGGTTAAAACTAAAGGTGCCCATACTGCAAAGCACTTCTAATTCACTAATCATGTTTAGCCAAGTGGGTAATGTCTGGATGTTTTGATCTTTCCATTTTTCTAATCGGTAAACACATTGAAGATCATATAACAACAGACTGTTTACTACTAAATTAGTCATGGCGTTTTGTCGGGCATTTAAGGCGCTTACCAGTTCGGCTAAGTCATTAATTTTTGTACTGGCTTGATGCGCATGGGCAGCCATGTTGGCGAGTACCGGTGATGAAAATTTTTCTTCTTGCAAGTAACGTAAGATGTGTGCATATTTTTCGAGGATATACTTTTTGCGACTAATGTATTCGTGGAAAGCATTTACTTTTTTAAGCTGAAATCCTAAAATAGTCCATTGCACTAATGCCAGTATAATGGCCACAGGTTTAAGCAATGGAACGAACCATGCGCCAGCGATTGCACTTAAGGTGAGTATCGGGAAAATAAAAAGTACATACTTAAACACGGAGCTACCATAAACAAATGGTTTATGATGAAGCCACTTTAGTAATTCAGTGTGGTCGCTTGCTTGTTCATTAATTTCTTTTCCTGCTGCTTGCACATGCTGCCGTAAATCTGTGCGTTCGCCAAGTTCTTTAATGGCTTCTTGTTGTTCTTCAATAGCAGCACGTGTAGCCAAGGGTTTAGAAAGTCGCTCTGCCATACTTTTTTTTCCGTGTACTGTATGGCATCGGTTAAGCGCCTGGTATAATGAGCCTTCCCCAAAGATATCGAGATCGTGTGAATAGGGGTGTTGCGCATCAATAAACTCATGGCCAGATTGTAATTCACCAAACACGCCCGAAAGTGTTTGCAGTTCGATTTGATTAACGCGACATAAATTTTCCAGATGTACTTTTATTTCAAAACAACGACTGTGCTTTTTTAGCAGAATGATAAAAAGTAATAATACTGGCAGTAGCAGTACACTATACCAGGGGTTGTTAAAGGCAAGGTATAAAAGAACTAAAAAGACAGCAGCAGTAAGAAGTCTGCCGTTTGAAATTCGGTTTATCTTTTTTCGTATGGTAGTAAGCGAAGATTCGAAGCTTTCTATTCGTTTTTGATAAAACGAATCCAGGTCAGTGGTTGTCATCATGGTGTTTCACACAAAGGATTTAGAGCAAGCGCTCAATGATGTGCATAATCTTTTGTAAGGCTTCCTCATCGTGCGCATCAAAATCATTTAGTTTGTCGCTATCTACATCCAGCACAAGGGCTACTTCGCCTTCTTTAAAGGCAGGTAAAACAATTTCTGATTTCGATGCGCTACTACAAGCAATGTGTCCGGGAAACGCATCAACATCCGGAACGATAAACGTTTTCTTCTCTTTCCAAGCGGCACCACATACGCCTTTACCAAAATTAATGCGGGTACATGCAATGGGCCCTTGAAATGGCCCGAGTACTAATTGGTTTTCTTTTACAAGGTAAAATCCAACCCAGAAAAAATTCATGGTTTGTTGTAAAGCAGCGCTAATGTTAGCGAGGTTGGCAATCAGGTCGGGTTCGCCAGTTACTAATGCTTCAATTTGAGGGATAAGTGTTTGGTAGCGTTCAGCTTTGCTGGCGGTTGTATTTATAATGAGTTCTTCGGCCATAAGTAAGTGTTGAATTTTTTAGTGTTTGCGAACAGGTTGAAAAATGCGGAGTTCATCATCACCAATCCACTCGGTGGTTAATAAGTTCCCGTGTAAGCGAGGCGCCAAGATACCTTTTCCAAACGAGGAGGTACCAATAAATATCCGGGCTTCATCCCACAGGTTGGCTTCTATAAAGTAGGAAAGTGTTTGTGCACCTCCTTCAATAATAATAGATTGTGTTTTCCGATTGAATAAGTCAGTCAGCATGTTTTGTAAAAAGTCATCTTCATCAAGTCGAATTAATGACAGGTTATGATGTGCTTCATTCTTCAATACATTGTAATAAAGCGTAGGTTCTTTTCCATTCAATAAATGAAGGGTGTTATCAAGTTTTAAAAAACGATCGATCATAATGCGTGTTGGATTCTTGCCTGACCAATCTCGAACATTTAATTGAGGGTTATCATGCATAGCTGTTTTCGAGCCAACAACAATACCATCTTCTTCGGTGCGCCATTTGTGTACGAGCTGACGCGAATATACATTACTAATCCACTTAGAGTCGTAATTTTCGCGCGCAATAAAGCCATCCCTGGTTTCGGCCCACTTCAAAATAATATACGGACGTTTTTTTTCGATGAATGTAAAAAAGCGGGCGTTTAACTCACGACCTTTTTTATCGAGTATGCCGGAAATAACTTCGATACCTGCAGCGCGCATTTTTTTTATTCCCTCACCTGCTACCAACGGGTTGCTATCGACATTAGCAACAACAACTTTTTTTAGTTTGTGCTTAATCAGTAAATCGGCACATGGCGGAGTTTTGCCCATATGTGAGCAGGGCTCTAATGTAACATACGCAGTGCTCTGCGGTAACAGTGTTTTATTAACCACTGCCTCTATCGCATGTACTTCTGCATGTGCTTCTCCATACCGCTGGTGCCAGCCTTCACCAATAATGCTGTTGTCATGAACAATAACGCAGCCTACCAGCGGGTTTGGACTAACCGATCCTCGACCTAAAACCGCCAGCTCGAATGCGCGGTGCATAAAAACCTCATCTATGTGGTGATCGTGTTTTATCATGCCGTATACTTGCAAAGATTGGCAAGCTATGAAGAATTCCAAAAGGTTATTCAACGATTTAGTAAGCCGGGTAACTATACCGGAAACAACAGCCGAAAAGCAAAGTATGATTTACTTGTTATTGGCTTCTCTTTTAGGGCTATCGCGATCAGACATACTAACAGAAAAGGAAGTAGACATCACCAAGCACGAGCATGTGCTGGAGCAATGGCTAACGCGATTGAATAAGTATGAGCCAGTTCAATACATTTTAGGAGAAGCGCAATTTTTTAGCCGCACTTTTTTTGTAAACGAAGCCGTATTGATTCCGCGTCCGGAAACCGAAGAGTTAGTACAGCATGTACTCACGCACCGATCTCACCATCAGGAAAAACAAACTTGGCGGATATTGGATATCGGCACGGGTAGCGGTTGTATACCCATAACGCTAGCGTTAGCGATTCCGCAGGCAGAAGTCTTTGCTGTGGATGTAAGTAAGAAGGCATTAGAGGTAGCGAAGAAAAATGCAGAAGCACTCGGAGCTTCGGTGGTTTATCAACAGGTAGATATCTTAACGCAAGATATTGCACTTCGTGAATTAGATATTGTTATTAGTAATCCTCCCTACATCACAGAAAGCGAGCGCGGCACCATGGCCAATAATGTAGTAAACTTTGAGCCTCATATAGCCTTATTTGTAACGGATAGCGATCCGCTGATATTTTATAAAGCGATAGTAAAACAAGCAGTAACGAGGCTCA
The DNA here is from genome assembly GCA_964397805.1 of uncultured Chryseolinea sp. GTDB lineage: Bacteria > Bacteroidota > Bacteroidia > Cytophagales > Cyclobacteriaceae > Chryseolinea. The sequence goes on from CAYNKN010000072.1 coordinate 5,277, forward strand.
ATGCTGGCGGCTTATTAATTTTTGAAATCAATGAAAGTTTTGGACGAGAAGTGGCGCACGAACTAACTGTCGCGGGGTTTATAGAAGTATGCGTTCTAAAGGATATAACCGGTAAGGATCGGATGGTGAAGGGAATTTTGCCGTTTGATATCAGGCACTAATGTTCGATTTTAATAAGGTAAAGTTTTTTTAAACTTCATTTCTGTCTGTTAAAGTATCACACCACGATAAGTGGATGGACTTTTATAGTTGTGTTAGCCGCTTTGTTCATCATTACCTTATTGGTTGTATTGTTTCAGGTTACTAAGGCTGCCATTGCTAATCCGATAGATAATCTGCGCAATGAGTAACAAAAAAAATGCGAAGAACTGACTGTATTTACTATTTTGCGCTATACTCAGCACTATGAATGTTTCCTTCATTGGCTCGGGCAATGTGGCCTGGCACTTAGCACCCGCATTAGATAATACTGACTTTACTGTAAAAGAAGTATTCAGTCGTAATCCACTGAATGCAGCCGCCTTGGTGAAATTACTTTACGAAGCTGAGGTAAAAGCATCGCTGGATTTTTCTACCAGCACTTCGCAAATTTTTATCATTGCCACAGCCGATGATGCTATTCAGGATATTGTGCGTGAAATTGTGCTTCCCGAAAATGCTGTACTGGTTCATACTTCGGGCAGCCAGCCAGTGAGTATATTAGGTTACGCAGCGACTCCGAACGTAGGGGTGTTTTATCCTTTACAAACTTTTAGTAAAGTAAAAAAAGTAGCATGGGCGGATATTCCCATTTTTCTGGAAAGCGAAAACAGAGAGACAGAAAAAATACTCATGGCGATGGGGAAGTCAATAAGTGAACATGTTTTTAAAATCACCTCGCATGAGCGCAAGGCACTTCATGTAGCGGCAGTATTTGCTGCTAATTTTACTAATCACATGTTGCTCATCGCGCAAGATATCATGAAAGAAAATAGCCTTAGTTTTGATTGGCTCAAACCCCTTATTGCAGAAATGATTACCAAGAGCTTAGCCTTGGGAGCCGAGCATGCACAAACTGGTCCGGCCAGACGAGGAGACTTTGAAACTCTGGATAAGCACATGGACTTTTTAGAAGGTGATGAAACACGCACAGCTATCTATAAATTAATTAGTCAACAAATTGTCGATCGCTATTCCGATGGTAATATCTCTTGAGGGATGTGGCGAAGTTCTTAGTAGAACAATATCGGCTAGAAAATGTGGGATTTAACAAGCAGGAGCTGGAGTCAGGCTAATCTTTCTCCCGATTTATTTTAATTAACTTTAGGGCATTACTACTTGTTAGAGACTGTATTGGTACACCTATGAATCTTAACCTTACTCACAGACCCAGACGTAACCGCAAGAGCGAAGCCATTCGAGCGATGGTAGAAGAAACTCGTGTAACAACCGATGATCTCATTTTTCCGCTATTTCTTTTAGAAGGCAATAATCAACAAACTGAAGTGGCCTCCATGCCCGGTATTTTTCGGTTATCGACAGACCTTATGTTGAAGGAGATTGAGGCCTGTTTGAAACTGGGGATTCGTGCATTTGATATATTTCCAGCAGTAGAAGATCATCACAAAGATGCTATCGCCAGTAAAAGCTACGATAGCAATTTTTTTTATATCAAGGCATTACGCGAGATTAAAAAGCAATTTCCGGAAGCGTGTATTATTACCGATGTGGCTATGGATCCCTACAGTTCCGATGGACATGATGGCTTGGTAAAAGATGGTAAAATCTTAAATGATGAAACGTTAGAGATATTGGGTAAGATGGCCTTAGCCCAAGCTGAAGCAGGTGTTGATATGATTGGACCATCAGACATGATGGACGGACGCGTAGGATATCTGCGCGATGTTTTGGATAGTCATGGTTTTACCGAGGTGTCTATTATGAGTTATACAGCTAAGTATGCCAGCGGATTTTACAATCCGTTTCGCGATGCGCTTGACTCCGCACCTAAATTCGGAGATAAAAAAACCTATCAAATGAATCCAGCAAACCGAACAGAGGCGTTGATCGAGGCTCAATTAGATGTGGAAGAAGGGGCAGATTTTTTAATGGTAAAACCTGCATTGGCTTATTTAGATATCATTCGCTTGTTAAAAGATAATTTTCCGCAGCCCATTGCCGCCTACAATGTAAGTGGCGAGTACGCGATGGTTATGGCCGCTGCACAAAAAGGTTGGTTAGATGGCGATAGGGTAATGAAAGAAATGCTTATTAGCATTAAGCGGGCTGGAGCCGATGTTATTTTAACCTACTTTGCAAAAGCATTTGCTAAAACATTGGATAAATAAAAACAGTAGATGGCTAACAAGTTAATACTGTGGATAGGATTTGTTGGGCTAGCGATAACAAGCTATTCGCAACCGATACATTTAACCGCTGATGGTCGTGTCAGTCCGGAAGGACAATTAGTTTATTATCGTGATTTGGCGGATACACTTTCTATTCATAGCACGAAGTACGTTGCTTGGCAATCACTTCCTAAAAATGAATCGCCCAACTTTGGTTTCGATCGTACTTCGTATTGGTTTAAACTAGCAATTACTAATACATCATTACATGAAGACTGGTTGTTAGAGGTGAACTTTCCCTTGTTAGATCATATTGATTTTTACATCGAAGATTCAACGAGTACATCATTCCATAAACAAGTAGCTGGCGATGCGTTTCCGATATCGGCTCGTAACGTTTATAATCGCCATCCCATTTTTACTTTTTCAATACCACAAACGGCAACACGATCAATTTATATTCATGTAAAAACAACATCCTCGGTACAGCTTCCACTAACATTCTGGAGTGAGCCTGCTTTTGCAACTGCTTCGTATACTATACAAGTAGCCAACGGATTATTCTATGGTGCCATGTTGGTAATGGCATTGTATCAATTGTTTTTATTCTTCTCTCTTCGTGATCGTATTACGTTTTACTATGTAATAACACTTATCGCGATGACTAACGTAGTGGCGTTATTTCAGGGATATACATTTTTATACCTATACCCAGAACACCCGAATTTGAATAGTATAATGGCCGTACTTACCGGTCCGTTTTTTATTATCATTTCTACTTTATTGACTCGTGAATTTTTGCGCCTGCGCGAATTCAGTAAAGTACTTGATAATCTATTACTAGTAAATGTATTGTTAGATGTACTTGTTGGTGCGGGGATGCTAGTGTTCCCTAATCAAGTTTCGTATAAGTATCATCATTACTTTATGCTTAGTCATTGCTTGTTGGCGTTAGCCAGTGCTGGTTATTGTTTATATAAGCAGTATAAACCTGCGCGATACTATTTGCTTTCGTGGGTAACTGTATTACTCGCTACATCTATGTTTACCATTGGTAATTTGGGTTTTGTTCCTGGGTATTTAGCGACCAATAATTCGGGGTTAATGATTGGCTGTGTATTGCAAACACTGTTTATCGCATTTGCTTTAGGCGATCGTTGGCGAACAATGGAGCGCGAAAATCAGCAAGTAAAAGATAGTGCCTTAAAAAAGGAACAAGAAGAAAACGAACGATTGGAACACGAGGTGAGGCTTCGAACACAAGAGATCCGGCAACAGCATGTGCAATTGGAGGAAGTAATGCATGTAAAGGATAAACTTTTTTCTGTTGTTTCACACGACCTGAAGGGGCCTTTAAGTTCGCTTCACCTGGCCCTTACCCTTGCAAAGACAGGCACATTAAGTGCTTCCGAATTTCAACAAATATCAGCCGGCTTAGAACAGCGCTTATCGCAGACCACCGAGTTCATCGACAACTTACTTCAGTGGGCAAAGTTGCAAATGCGTGGAGAAACCTTTACACCAGAACTAATTGATTTATCGTGGGTAGTACATGAAATACTACGTATGCTGGAGCAGGAGTGTAAACAAAAAAGTGTTATTCTGCATAATAATGTGCGCGAGTCGTGCGATGTGTATGCTGATTTAACTATGACGAAATCAATTTTGCGTAACCTGATCTCCAACGCTATTAAATTCACCAAAGCAGGGGGAACAATAACCATTGATACATACACCATCGAACAAAAAATTATTATCTCTGTTTCAGATACAGGCGTGGGGATATCACCCGTTAATCAAGAGCGACTGTTTACCGTAAATAGTGTTTCTACAAAAGGAACCAGTTTAGAAAAAGGTACTGGGTTGGGTTTGCTACTCTGTAAAGAGTTTGTTGAAAAAAATGGCGGACGTATTTGGTTTGAAAGTAAGGAAGGTGTAGGTACAACTTTTTATTTTTCACTTCCTGAATATGCTGCCTCCAAAGAAACCGCAGTCGTATTATAACGCTACTCCCTCCGCTGCATTTTCTTAAGTTTGCACAGTCGATTTCATTTTTGTTCATCTAACTATCTATTCTATGTTTCCCACAAAAGCGTATGCTGCGTATAATCCAACTGATCCATTAGCCCCATATTCATTCGAACGAAGAGCATTAAAACCACATGATGTGCTAATTGATATTTTATACTGTGGTGTATGCCACAGCGATCTTCATCAGGCACGCGATGAGTGGGGAGGATCGATTTACCCTATGGTGCCCGGCCATGAAATTGTTGGTAAAGTAACGCAAGTGGGCAGCGCGGTAAAAAATTTTAAACCGGGTGATCTGGCGGGTGTAGGTGTTATGGTTGACTCTTGCCGCACGTGTAAAAACTGCCAGAACGATTTAGAACAATATTGTGAGGAAGGTATGACGGGCACCTACAATGGATTAGAGCGCGATGGTAAAACCGTAGCGCAGGGTGGATATTCTACGCACATTGTAACCGATGAAAACTATGTATTGCATGTTGATTCTTCCCTCGACTTAAAAGGTGTAGCACCGCTATTGTGTGCTGGTATTACAACATACTCTCCATTACGATACGTAGGCGTAAAAGAAGGTATGCGGGTGGGGGTTATTGGTTTAGGTGGCCTTGGGCATATGGGGTTAAAGTTTGCTGTATCGTTTGGTGCAGAGGTCTCGCTGATTAGTTCATCGGCTTCGAAAGAAGAAGATGCCAAACGATTAGGTGCTCATCATTTTGTGTTGTCATCTGATAAGGCTGCGATGAAAAAATACAAAGGTTATTTCGATGTGATATTAAATACTGTTTCGGCTAATCATAGCTATGAACCGTACTTAAACTTACTGACATTAAATGGTACTATGATTATTGTGGGGCTTCCTTCGGAAGAGCCTACCGTTAGTCCGTTTTCTTTACTAACAAACCGAAGAAGTATTATTGGTTCTATGGTAGGTGGTATTAAAGAAACGCAAGAAATGCTTGACTACTGTGCCGCCAAAAAAATTACTTCTGATGTAGAGGTAATTGCTATGGATAAAATTAATGAAGCGTACGAGCGCATGCTTCGAAGTGATGTTCGCTATCGGTTTGTTATTGACTTGGCTACGTTGAAATCTTAATGCGTACTATCAAAACAAAACACCTGACAGATGATTGGTCTGTCAGGTGTTTTTATTTAGTAGCCGTTTTAGTTTTATTTTTTCTTTGGGGCAGTAGGCTTGTCTAAGTCGGGTAGTTTAAAATTATCTAGCGGACTAGGTTCTTTCATCATCGCTTCAATATCCTCCGATTTACGGGGAGCATACGCGGAAAGTAATTCGCAACCATCTTTGGTAATTAAATAGTCATCTTCAATACGAACGGCAATACCCCACCATTTTTTATCGGCTTTACTATTTTCTTGAATATAGATGCCAGGCTCAATGGTTATTAGCATGTTCTCTTCTAATTTATCATAATTACCCCGATCGTGTACATCTAATCCAATATGATGGCAGCATCCATGCGGATAGTATAGATGTCTTTCGGTTTCACTTTGTAGAATGCCAATTTCTTTAAGTCCTTTATTAATCACAGCCGATGTAGCCAGGTAGAGATCGCTAAACGTTGTGCCCGGTTTGCATATTTTCATAGCAGCTTCTTGTGCATCGCATACCAGGTCATA
>CAYNKN010000073.1:0-11242 GCA_964397805.1 uncultured Chryseolinea sp.
TGGTGGCTGGTTCTGGACTATCGTTTTTTCCCACCCGCCAATTGGAAGCTACACTCCTTACCAAATATGTCGGTAGGCAATTTCTAGACAATACTTCAAACACTGCTCGAAGTATCAACCCGTATATGACAAACGACTTACGGATAAGTTATCGAATGCAGCCTTCGTTTATGAAAGAGGTAGTGGTGAGTTTTTTGGCTAATAACATTTTCGATGTCGAATACGAATCCAATGGGTATACCTGGGGCTATCAGGGTGGTGGCGAAGAGTTCCGCGAAAATTATTACTTCCCGCAAGCTGGCCGAAACTTCATGATTATGTTGGGGCTTAAGTTCTAGTTGATAAGTTTCTTCAATGATTTTTAACCACTCGCTTAATTGCTCCCCAAAGCATTAAGCGAGTGGTTTTGTTTTTACAAACTGGCTTAGAATAACTGAACCCTACACCCAGCTTCCTTGTTAAAACAATGTCGTTTTGGCAGAAGATGCATTTGGCGTAAAGCTTGTTAAATAGCATCTTACAAAAGTTTTGACACAACCTTAAAATCAACTAATAATTATGGGTGCATTAGTAATCGGTCTATTTTTTATGGCCATCGGCTGGATGGTGAGCGCCAGGCTGAAAAGTAAGTTTCACCAATATTCGCAAATCCACCTTCAACGCGACTTAACCGGAGCCGATGTTGCCCGACTTATGCTGGCAGATAGTGGTCTTCAAGACGTTCAGGTTACGTGTGTTCCGGGGCAATTAACCGATCATTATAATCCATCCAATAAAACAGTAAACCTGAGTGAAGCTGTTTATCATGGAAGAAATGCTGCGGCAACTGCCGTATCAGCACACGAGTGTGGCCATGCCGTGCAGCATGCAAAAGCGTATAGTATGCTTGAACTTCGCTCTGCATTAGTACCTATTCAAAACGTGAGTGCGAAAGTGATCAACGTTATTTTTATGGCGATGATGTTTGGTGCCTTTGCCGTAGAAGGTTTATTTTCTATCGACACTGCCTTACTTGTTATTATAGCGTGCTATGGTATGTTCGCACTGTTTGCCTTAGTAACATTACCTGTAGAGTTTGATGCCAGCAAACGAGCTTTAGCGTGGATTGATGCACGGGGCATTGTAACTCCGAAAGAACATGACATGGCCAAAGATGCCTTAAAGTGGGCAGCTATGACTTATGTGGTAGCCGCTATTGGTGCCATAACAACACTGATTTACTATGTAATGATCTTTTTAGGAAGAAGGGATTAATCGATTTCTAATACTGTACTAAAGGCCTGATGGTTACGAGCCTCAGGCCTTTATTTTATTGATAAACTTAACCAGACAAACAGGTTTATGAATTTTCAACTTACCGAAGAACATTTAGCCGTACAGCAAGCAGCACGCGATTTTGCACAAAGTGAATTGTTACCCGGTGTTATTGAGCGCGACAATCAGCAAAAATTTCCAACTGCTGAAATTAAGAAAATGGGAGAGCTTGGTTTTCTGGGCATGATGGTAAATCCGCAATACAACGGTGGAGGCATGGATACTATTTCGTATGTATTGGCCATGGAAGAAATCTCTAAAATTGATGCTTCTGCTTCGGTGTGTATGTCGGTAAATAATTCATTGGTTTGCTGGGGGCTAGAAACCTTTGGTACAGAAGAACAAAAACAAAAATATTTGAAGCCGTTGGCGAAAGGAGAGATTGTCGGAGCCTTTTGTTTATCGGAGCCAGAAGCTGGATCGGACGCCACTAGTCAGCGTACTACCGCAGAAGATAAAGGTGATCATTACTTACTTAATGGCACAAAGAACTGGATTACTAACGGCAACAGCGCCAGTGTTTACATAGTTATTGCACAAACCGATGTGGCCAAGCGACACAAGGGCATTAATGCATTGATTGTAGAAAAAGATATGCCCGGTTTTGTAGTTGGTAAAAAAGAGGACAAGATGGGCATTCGAGGATCCGACACGCACTCATTGATGTTTTCGGATGTAAAGGTTCCTAAAGCCAATCGCATTGGCGATGATGGGTTTGGATTTTCATTTGCCATGACCACATTAAATGGCGGACGCATTGGTATCGCTGCGCAAGCATTAGGTATCGCTTCAGGCGCGTATGAACTCGCGCTCGCCTATTCAAAAGAAAGAAAGGCTTTTGGAAAAACGCTAGCTGAACATCAGGCCATTCAATTTAAACTAGCCGATATGGCCACCAAGATTGATGCCGCTCGATTGTTAGTTCACCAGGCTGCGTGGTTAAAAGATCAACATAAAGATTTTGTTAAAGCTGCGGCTATGGCAAAACTATTTGCCTCACAAATTGCTCAAGATGTTACTACAGAAGCTGTGCAAATACATGGCGGCTATGGATATGTAAAAGAGTATCATGTAGAGCGACTCATGCGCGATGCTAAAATCACGCAGATTTATGAGGGGACAACAGAAATTCAAAAGATGGTGATTTCGCGCGAGTTACTTCGCTAAACGTATTTACTGGTTCGCTTCACTTTGATTCCACTCGTACACACGATCGGAGATTTCAATTAATAGATTCGGATTTTTTTCTAAGGCATTGCCGATAACAATCATATCGGCACCAGCCTCTAATGCATTTAAGGCTTTTTGACTGGTGTTAATACCTCCACCAATAATCAACGGTACACTTACTGCCTTTCGCACAGCGGCTATCATTTTTTGGTTTATCTCCTTTTCGGCACCACTACCCGCATCCATATAAATACTTTTTAATCCCAGCATTTCACCAGCCATAGCTGTGCAGGCTGCCAACGAATATTTATCTTCTGGTATGGGTGTGGTGTTGCTAATATAAGCAACCGATGTAATGCGCCCTGAGCTAATAAGCATATAACCCGTGGGGATTACTTCAAGCCGTGTGTTCTTAAGTATAGGTGCAGCAATTACATGTTGACCAATTAATAACTCTGGATTGCGACCAGAAATTAACGACAAAAACAAAATCGCGTTAGCCGATGGTTCAATTTGAATGGAGTTGCCCGGAAACAAAACAACCGGAATGGTAACATTATCTTTAATTTGCTTAACAACATCCGATAAGTTCGTAGTAGTAATTAAGCTACCGCCAACAAAAAAAAAGTCTATACAATTTTCATTCGCCAGATTAATCAGCTGGAGTAAGCGTGAAGTATCTTCTACTTTGTCGGGATCGACTAAAACTGCGATAGATTTTTTTCCTAATCGCTTTCGCTCGGTTAACGTATTAAGGACGCTCATGATTGGCTGAATTCTTTTCAAGCTGTGACTGCAAGTACTCGAGCAATTTCTCTTTGGCTAAAGTCAGCAAAATTTCTGAAGCCTGACTCACCAAAGCTGTTCCTATTTGGGCAATCATACTTTGCGCTATACCGGGTTCTTCATCCGGTATAAACTCGTGAGTCTCTGCCGATCGCTGCGCAATACGTTTTTGCTTTACACTTTTTTGTTTGGGTGCCGGTTTGGTTAACTGGCGCACCAAAAAATATGACAGTGCCAACGAACCACCAATGATAAGTGCGTTCGTTATTATTCTTTCAGTTCGTTCCGAAACAACCTTAACTTCTTCTTCTAATCCCTGACGGAGGCGAGCCGATTTTTTTAACAGCTCACGTTTCGGATCATGTGATTCATGCGTTTCCATTACTCTTTATTCTTTTTTGATTGCATCGACTCCGTTATTTGCTTCTCTAGTTTTTCAGTAAGCGGATTTTTGAAAAGAAATAATAACATCCCGACTAAAAAATAAAAACCAGCTACAATCGTAAATCCTTCAAAAACACCAAACGATTCGCCAATCTTATAAGCAATAGCCATACTGATAAAAAAAACAAAGAGTGTAAAAAACGAAACTACACCTAACAGTAAAATCACTTTAGCAATGCCTCGCCCAATGTCTTCCTTAATCTCTAGCTTCATCAACTCAATACGCGTTTCGAGGTAACCGGTTAGATTATCGATTAGCCCATCAAGCTTAAAAAATTTAGATAGCGTTTCTTTCAGCACAGTAATTTTTTTGAGTTGATGCAATATAAAGAGAAGAATTGAAAACCGCTGGTTACTTCTGTTCGAAGGCCACCAATTTTTCGATGGTTCGTATACTTTTGTCAACCTGTAACACATCATGTTGCAATACTACTTTATAGGGTGCACTAACATATACTTGGTGAATGGCAGAATCTGCTTGCGGATAGGTTAATGTGTACACGTAAACAGAATCAAAGGGCATTTGCGATACCTGCATAACGGGGAGTATTTTTTCAATACACGATTGATAGACACCTGTATCATTTTCACCATTCCAACAGAAACCAGGTTTGTTAAATAAGTACATTTCACTACCTACAAATAAGGTGTTGTTTTTTATATAAACGGGATGAATAAGTGTGGGCTCTTCAACCGATTTAAAGTCCCGGCCAATGTATGTACTCCAATCGCCCATTTGTGTCCGTGCGTTAACGCGTGTAATAATACGATAGTACGATTCTTCTTGTTGCTCATTAAGACGCACATAGGTTAAGTGAAGTGTACTAACAGCGTCTTGATTTAAGTAAATGAGTGAAAATGGAAAAAAGAAAAACGTAACCAATAAATACACAAAGCCGGCAAGTCTGTACTTTAATGTAAGTCGACCAAGACTACTGGCCAATTCCATCGGCAATTTTCGCAATACCGGAATCGGAAAAAATAATAGTATACCAATTAAGTTAAATAAGAAGTGAACAATAGCGATACTAATAGCACTTGATGCATTAGCGTTTAGTGTTGCTGCAATAAAAGCGGTAATGGTAGTACCCATGTTTGCTCCCATAATAAATGGTGCTGCTTGCTTTAGCGTAGCAATGCGTTTGGCTACGATGGGCACAACCACCGAGGTAGTAATGGTACTCGACCGAATAGCACCTGTAGTAAGGATACCCCACATAAATGATTTTAGCTGGCTCTTAAAAAAGAATCGACTAAAAACTTCTGGCGTTCGCGCTTCTAACAAATCAGAAATTAATCTTCTGAAAATAAGAATAGAACAAAACAATAACCCGAGCGACAATGCAGCTAGCAGAAATGCATTGTTAATGTTCTTGATTAAGAAATCGATAATGGGTCCAAAGCCAAACCAAAAATGTGAAATCGTATTTTTTACCGGTACTACTGCCGGTGTAAAAAAGAAATTCGTTATGGCTAACGCGATTGAAGAAAGAAATCCATAATAATACTCTAATGGAAAAAGAACGATAACGGTAAGAATATTAAAAAAGTCGTGATAGGTTCCTGCTGCAACAGCACGTTTAAACTCTTTCTTCTTACTAATAAACCCTAATGATACAATCGTACTCGTAATAGTCGTACCAATATTGGCACCCATCATAATCGGTATGGCACGATGAAACTCGATAGCACCCGAGGCTACAAAAGCGACTACCATAGCGGTAGTTGTTGAACTGCTTTGCAACATGGCCGCTACTAACAACCCGATGAATAATCCGGTAAATGGATTGGCCGTAGCCATTAAAATTGTTTCGGCTGCATGCTTCCCTAAATGTTGAAGCGAAGAGGTCATTAAATCAAGCGCGAATAAAAAAAGAATAAATGCGCCAAAAATAGATAAACCTGTACGCAGCGTTGTCCAGGTGTTTTGCGATGGATCAGGTAACGATGCGTTTTTCAAAATCTAATTTATAAGATATGGTAAATAGTAGTCTTTAAGCAGATATCCCTAAACGGAGATATTCCTTTTTCAACAACGGACAAATTTTATAGCGCTCGTCTTTCGTGTCGTCATACACGGCTTCTAATACTTCAAATACATGTTTAACTCCTATTCGCTGGCACCACTCAAACGGGCCGTACGGATAATTAGTACCTAGCTTCATCGCCATATCGATATCATCGCGTGTAGCAGTACCATCTTGAACAGTGTAATAGGCTTCGTTAATAATCATACATACAATTCGAGGTGTTACCAGTCCCACACGATCGTCTACTACCAAATAGGCTGTGTTTAGTTTTTCGCAGATCGTTTTTACATCTTCCTCATCATGTGGCATGAGTAAACTAACTTCCAAAACATCACGATTCAATAATGTAGGCAAACCGTTAAACCCTAAAATTTTACTTTGAAAGGAATGACCTGCCATGTGCGCTAATTCATGCAAACTAATTTTAGCTGTGTTTATAAAAACCGTTGTTGTGTGATTAACATAAATCTCAAACTGCTCGGGTTCTTCATCGATTATAAAATCAAAAACTAAGTCGCGCCCACGTAAAAATGTTTCGGCCTCGCGATGCTCATGAACCAACGTATATTCATGGTCTTTACCAAACTTGGCCTGAAATTCTTCCAGGTGGTGGGTTTCTCCAATGAGTAAAATATTCATGTTTAAAGATAATTCCGTTACCCGATTGTTTACTTTTGAGTTCTGCTAAATTAAATTTTAAACCTCACAATAATGTCAAAATCTGTTGTTTATTCTGCAAATGCCCCCGAACCAATTGGTCCCTATAGTCAGGCTATACAAGTTGGTGAAATGGTGTTTCTTAGCGGGCAGATCGCCATCCAAAAAGCTACCGGTAATCTAATTACCTCCTCGATTGAAGCGGAAACTACTCAGGTAATGGAAAATATTGCGGCTGTTTTACATGCAGCCGGACTTACTTTTTCGAATGTAGTGAAGTGCTCAATTTTTCTGAAAGACATGAATGACTTTCCGAAAGTAAATGACGTTTATGGAACATACTTTCCGGAGCAACCACCTGCCCGCGAAACGGTTGAAGTAAGTCGTCTGCCTAAAGATGTGCATGTAGAGATATCTTGTATTGCCGTGAAGTGATTTCTATATTCCCATCGCATACAGAAACTATCGTAACCGCGCTACCCTGCGAAGTTGTTTACCATAAACTGCGCGAGGTAACGGCAGCGTCTGTACAAGGTGGGCGTTACTTTAGAATCCCGAACGATAAAATATTTTATGGGGATGTGGAAGAAACTCACTTTCAACTTGCGTTGCGCCATACCCGACTAATGAGTTTTAATCCCTTAGTTACTGGTACCATAGAACAAACCCAAAACGGGTGCATTATTTTTTTTACGTTCGCCTTATTTCCACCCTTGCGTTTACTCTTAGTTTTTTGGTCGGCCTTTATACTTATAACCGGAGTAGTTGCTACCTACATCCAAGAAAATTTGTGGTATGGCATCGGATCGCTACTCATTTTAATATGTATCTATGGCATTGCCTGGCTAAACTTTAACTTACATGTTAAGCCTACTCAGGCTGCTTTTTTAGCGCTGCTTAACGATACAGATTAACTTATCCCTTTTTTACTTCTTTTGCCCACATATCGCGTAAGCCAACCGTGCGATTAAACACTAGGTTGTTTGGTTGGGAGTCTGCATCTAAACAAAAGTAGCCGGTGCGCAAGAACTGAAAGCGATCTTGTAATGTAGCATGCGTCAAGGCAGGTTCAGCAACGGCATTGACTACACGCATCGAATCTGGGTTAAGTGATTCTGATAAGGTATCGCTAATAAGAGTCGGATCTTCTACAGTAAACAATCTATCGTACAGACGCACAGCAATGGGTAACGCATGTGCTTTACTTACCCAATGAATAACGCCTTTTACAACAAGGCCGGAGGTGTCCGATCCGCTTTTACTTTCCGGAACATAACTGCATAGTAATTCAACAACTTTTCCGGTATCATCTTTAACCACACTATCGCAACGAATAATGTAAGCACTTTTTAAACGTACCATTTGGCCGGGTGCCAATCGAAAATATTTTTTGGGCGGCACTTCCATAAAGTCATCTTGCTCAATATAAAGCTCTTTACTAAAGGGCATATCGCGCACACCACCATCTGCATCTTCCGGATTATTTTCGCTGACCAACATTTCTACCTTACCTTCTTCGTAATTGGTAATAACAACCTTGATCGGATTAAACACCACCATTCTACGCGAGGCTGTTTTATTCAAATCTTCGCGAACGCAAAACTCGAGCAAACCAATATCGATTAAATTTTCGCGCTTCGCCACACCTATCTTATCACAAAAATCGCGGATACTTTTAGGTGTATAACCACGTCTGCGCATCCCACTTAATGTAGGCATACGCGGATCGTCCCAACCACTAACATGACCTTCGGTAACTAACTTCAATAGCTTGCGCTTACTCATTACCGTATAGGTAATGTTGAGACGGGCAAATTCATATTGGCGCGATGGGTAGATATCCAGCTTTTGAATGAACCAATCGTACAATTCGCGATGCGGTATAAACTCTAATGTGCATATACTATGCGTAATGTTTTCAATGGCATCACTTTGTCCGTGTGCAAAATCATACATCGGATAAATACACCAGGCGTTGCCGGTGCGATGGTGATGGGCATGCTTGATACGATACATGAGCGGATCGCGCATGTGCATATTCGTATGTGCCATGTCTATCTTAGCGCGCAATACTTTTTCACCATCTTTATAAATCCCCGCGCGCATATCGCGAAAGAGCTGCAGGTTTTCTTCGATACTGCGATTTCTATACGGACTATCTACACCAGCTTGCGTGGGTGTTCCTTTTTGTAGCGCAATTTCCTCGCTGGAGCTGTCGTCTACATACGCCAATCCCTTTTCAATTAATTTTTCGGCAAAGCCATATAAGGTTTCAAAATAATCGGAGGCATACAACTCTTGCGACCACTCAAAACCTAACCACCGAATATCATTTTTTATACTTTCTACATACTCCGTTTCTTCCGTTACCGGATTGGTATCATCAAAACGTAGATTGGTAGTTCCGCCATATTTTAGTGCAAGCCCAAAATTGAGGCAGATACTTTTGGCGTGCCCTGCGTGCAGGTATCCGTTGGGTTCTGGCGGAAAGCGGGTTATGATTTGGGTATGCTTACCGCTGGATAAATCATTTTCAACAATCTCCTCTAAAAAGTGCAGGCTTTTTTCTTCCGTCATGAAAATCTAGTTCAGTCTAATCGCAAAGGTAAAAACCCTTTTGGTATCACAGAGGCAAGCACTCAAAGTTTTGTTTGTATTCTTGGTGTTTGCAGGCAATTTCACCGCGTAAATCTAAATCATCGATTACCTTTGCAACTATACCTAGCACACTACAACGAGTGTGTACTTTAACAGAAAGATGAAAGAAGTTCGCGTTCGATTTGCACCAAGCCCAACTGGGGCACTACACATTGGCGGAGTAAGAACCGCCCTTTACAATTATTTGCTTGCCCGAAAAACAGGTGGCAAGATGATTTTGCGTATTGAAGATACTGACCAGACACGCTACGTGCCCGGAGCAGAAGAATATATTATTGAGTCATTAGCCTGGGTAGGTATTCAGTTTGACGAAGGGGTACATATAGGTGGCCCACATGCCCCTTACCGACAATCAGAGCGGAAAGCCATTTATGCTACGTATGCTCAGCAACTTCTTGACAATGGTTTTGCTTACTATGCTTTCGATACCGAACAAGAATTAGACGACATGCGCGAGCAGTTAAAAGCTGCCGGTGTGGATCAGCAACAATATAATAGTATTACGCGCTTACAAATGCGCAACTCACTAACATTGCCCGAAGATGAAGTTAAACGTCTAATCGAAGCAGGTACGCCCTATGTAATCCGATTGAAAGTACCCCGTAAAGAAGAGATTCGTTTGAATGACTTAATTCGTGGATGGGTATTGGTACACGCTACTCAAATTGACGACAAAGTATTAATGAAGAGCGATGGTATGCCTACATACCATTTAGCCAATGTGGTAGATGATTACCTCATGAAGATTACCCACGTAATTCGTGGAGAAGAGTGGCTACCCTCAGCACCCTTACATGTGCTGCTATACAAATACTTAGGCTGGGAAAATGACATGCCGCAATTCGCACACTTACCTTTACTCCTCAAACCTTCGGGTGATGGAAAACTCAGTAAGCGCGATGCCGATCAACTCGGGTTCCCTATTTTTCCCATAGATTGGGTTGATCCTAAAACGCAAGAAAAGGCAGCGGGCTATAAAGAAGCTGGCTATTTACCAGAAGCCCTGATTAACTTTTTGGCTTTCCTCGGATGGAATCCGGGCACAACACAAGAGTTGTTTTCAATGGAAGAACTCATTCAGGCGTTTTCGGTTGAACGTATCGGAAAAGCAGGGGCACGCTTCGATATTTTAAAAGCACAGTGGTATAATCAACAATACCTAAAAGCGCGCGGCAATGAAGACCTTGCACAGCTACTGCTAGCCACTTTAGAAACAGAAAGCATAGCATGTTCGCCTGAAAAAGCAGTTAAGATTGCCAGTATTATGAAGGAGCGTATTACCTTCCCGCAAGAACTCTGGACACACGCAAAATTTTTGTTCGTAGCACCTACCGTTTTTGATCAAGCGGTTGTGGAAAAAAAATGGAACGAAGATGCTATTCGGGTTTTGCGTAGTTATGGTGAGGCAGTGGCTGCACTAAATGCTATCGATGCACTTCAGGCAAAAGAAACCTTAGAAAAGGTTACTGCTGATCTGGGAATTGGTACCGGAAAAATTCTACAAGCGCTACGTCTTTCCATTACCGGAGCAGGTGCCGGGCCAGACTTGATGATGATTATGGAGATTATTGGAAAAGAAGAAGTTGTTACAAGAATTAACTATGCTCTTCAAACATTAAACGTTAAGGTTGCTTAATTTATACTATGGCAAAAAAAAATAAAAAGCCAGCCAACAAACCGAAGCCCAAGGTACATAAGGATCTGCAAGGTCTTGATATTACCATCGATCAATTTGGCGAAATCAGATCGAGTATGAACATTGAAAAACTCAATGAGTTTCTCGATAAAAATGTGGAAGATAAAAAACTAGCCGAGCGCGATGATTATGAGGAAGTAAAAAAAGGCAAGAAGAAAAATTCCTAACCTCAAATTAACTCCCTATTCAGCCTTTCATACTGCCTATCGTATCGGCTGAAAAAGAAATCTATACAATAATGTTGTGGATATTAACTTTCGTAGAAATGTACTGCTATGATTAACCGCTTATTCATTTTCGTTTTCTATTTTTTTAGTCTGGGGATAGTATCAGCACAACACAGTTGGCCAGAAGATTTGTTGCTCACACCCGAGAAAACATCTTTTGCAAAAACATCTACCTATGCAGAAGTCATTGAATTTTTAACTGCCATCGAATCAAAAAGCTCATTGGTAACTATTATTTCAATGGGTAAAAGTTTAGAAGG
>CAYNKN010000074.1:0-4777 GCA_964397805.1 uncultured Chryseolinea sp.
AAAAAATATTCGAAAGGAATGGCCTCGTATAATTGGTTAAGTACAAGCACGCAGATGGAGAAAATAATTACGATGAAATAAATAAAGTTCTTGGTTTTACGAATACCCCACACAATGGGTAATGTTTTGCAGCCAAACGAATTGTCGCCTTTCAAGTCTTCTAAATCTTTGATGATCTCTCTAATTAAGGTCATGAAAAAAGCAAAAAAGGCATAGATCAAAATCATTGAATTTCCGGATCGGTATAACACATCAATAACAAGTAATGCCATTCCGGTTAATAAGGCCACAGCAAAATTTCCAACAAAGGGTAGTCGCTTTAAGTTGTTGGAGTACCACCAAAGTAAAAAAACAGAAAAAGCATTAAGTGCTGCAATAGGCAATGAGAGGTAAAGTCCCAGTAAAATGCCACTAGCCGATAAGGTAATGTGAAAAAGAATGGCATAGCGCCTGGTAATACTTCTTCCAATAATGACGCGGTCAGGTTTATTGATGTAATCAATCTTTACATCGTAGTAATCATTTATAATATACCCGGCTGCGGCTATTACAATGGTGGAACAAGAGAGTAAAAATAATTTTACATCCGTAAGTGTGTGCGATCCGATAAGAAAGCCAGCCGTAAAGTATTGTGCTAACCCGATAATCAGTAGGTTGCCAAACCGCGTAAGCTTAAGCAGTGATTCAAAAAATGGCTTGCGGGCTTTATTGACTTTTACCATAAACTAGTGAGTAAAAGTACATAGCCTAAAACGATTAAAGAGGCCGGGGCTTTAGAATATTTTAGATAGAATGTTTTGCGTTTTTCTTTCGGGCAACAATCGTGGTGATCAATAATGAAAGCGCACCGGCCAGAATAACAATAAGCGTTTGCCAACCATGAAAAATAAAAGTAAATGCTACCGCATCGGTACGCGAAATGGCATATAGAAAGATAAGTCCTTGTGGTACTAAAACATGATATGAGCCCATACCACCGGGTAAAGGTGCTGCCATCGCAATAGCGCCTATGGCAAACAAACTTAGAATAGCACTAAAGCCTAATTCGCTTGTGGCCGGAAAAGCTTTGATAACCGCATAACTCATTAAAAAGTAAAACGCCCAAATTAAGAGCGTGTAAAAAATAAACAGAGTTTTTTGGCGGAGGTTGAAAACAGCTAATAAACCATCTTTGAATCCGTTCCATGTTTTATTTATAAATGCCTGAAACTTTTTATTTCTTTTAGCCAATACAATAAGTATCGTTAACATGAACAACCCGATAATTAATATTAATCCAATAATAGAAATCTGGTTGGTAAATGCTTCCGTACCAATAGGCAAAGTTTGAATAAATGCAATAAGTTTAGCCGATTCAGCAAAAAATGAAATGGCAATTAAAAAGAGCAAGCAAAATAAATCAATGATACGCTCTACCACCACAGTGCCGAAGGAGACATCGATTGGTGTTTTTTCAAGTCTATAAAGGTTGTAGCATCGTGAAACTTCTCCACCTCTGGGTATTACCAAGTTCACTAAGTAACCTACCATAAGCGAAAGAAAACTGTTGGTAAGTGTAACCTGATGCCCTGAAGATTTCATTAGCATACGCCAACGCTCGGCACGAACTACATGACTAGCCATAGCAACAACGGCCATAAAAAGTAACCAACTTTTATCGGCTTGCTTAAACGTTAGTTTTAAATAGTCCCACTTATCGCCACCATCTGTTACCTCTAAACCTCGTAACGAAAGCCATATCAATACGATGGTAATGGAAAGAATAAGTAGGTATTGTAGAAATGTTTTTAGTGATGCGGGCACGATGACCTGAGTGTTAGAAGGTTTTTCAGATCAGTTAAGATAACTTATTATCGGGTGTAGGAAAAATTATAGTGGGCTTAAAGAGTTTAGCTTTTTCAAATTTCATAGATGCATAAGAGATAATGATGACGATATCACCTACTTGTGCTTTGCGAGCTGCGGGGCCATTTAAACAAACCATACCTGTGCCTCGATCGCCTGTAATAACATACGTCTCTAGGCGTTCACCATTGTTAATATTAACCACAGTTACTTTTTCTCCAGCAATTAAGTTAGCAGCGTCCATTAAATCTTCATCAATAGCAATGCTACCTACGTAGTGCAACTCTGCCTGTGTAATTTTGGCACGATGAATTTTCGATTTTAAAACTTCTATTCTCATGATGGTGAATCGGGGAGCTAATCTAAAAACATATTATCAATAAGCCGTATTTCGCCTACATAACCAGCAATACATAAAATGGGCTTAACAGAGTCCTTAACGTCTGTTAGAAGATTTAAGTTTTTGCTGTCGGCAACTTCAAAGTATTCTAACGATATACCGGGTTGCTCGTAAAATCTAGCTGTTACTACTTTCTTAGTTTCCTCAACAGAATTTCCTTCACGCAAATAATGGCGAGCGAAAAGTAAGGCTTGGTAAAATTGTATTGCCTGCGCACGCTGACTTGTACTTAGGCGAAGGTTCCTCGATGACATCGCTAAGCCATCTACTTCTCGTAAGGTAGGTATGCTATGTAGCGTGAGATTAAAACGTAACTCATCAACTAGTTTTTGAAGAACAGCAAATTGTTGCCAGTCTTTTTGTCCGAAGAAGGCATTATCGGGCTGCACAATATTAAAGAGCTTAGATACAACCAGTGCTACACCACTAAAGTGACCTGGTCTGAATTTGCCCTCCATCACATCCGTTAGTGCGCCAAAATCGAATAGAAGTTGTGAGGTTTCGGGATACATTTCTTCCACTTCCGGACAAAAAAGCAAATCACAGCCAACTTTTTTTAATAGTTCCACATCATGCTCCAGTGAACGCGGATAATTGGCTAGGTCACCGGCATTGGTAAACTGCGTAGGATTAACAAAAATCGTGGAAATGACTATTGAATTTTGCGTTTTAGCGGCTTCAATAAGCGAGATGTGCCCGGCATGCAATGCGCCCATCGTGGGCACTAAACCAATGGTTTTTCCAGCCTTCTTGGAGCTTTCAATAAATGCTCTAACGGGGGCTATCTGCTTGAAAATCTCCATTTTAGGCCTTTTTAAAGGGGTGGCAAAGATATGGGGAAAACTGAAAATAAGTTGATCAGGGGGGTAATTTTTCGTACTTTTGTGGCTCAGTTTTCCATTCTACTTAAAAATCAATCAATATGTCAAAACTTCGAGTTCTTTATGTAGCCAGCGAGATCAACCCGTTTCTGCAAACTTCCGAAGTAGCGGACTTTGTGCGCAAACTTCCACAGGCTATGCAGGAAAGAGGGATGGAGATCAGGATTTTGGTACCGCGTTTCGGTATCATTAACGAGCGTAAGAATAGGTTACATGAGGTTGTGCGACTCTCAGGAATCAATATTGCCGTGGGCGATGAAGAAAAGCCACTCATTATAAAGGTAGCGTCTATTCCAAATGCTAAACTACAGGTGTACTTTATTGATAATGAGGATTATTTTCACCGCAAGTCTGTATTCCATGACAAGGAGAATAATTTTTATGAGGATAACGATGAGCGAGCCATCTTTTTCTGCAAAGGTGTAATTGAAACCGTGCGTAAATTAGGATGGGCTCCCGATGTGGTGCATTGCAACGATTGGATTACCAGCTTTATACCCTTGTATTTAAAAACCACTTATAAAAACGATCCGCTGTTTAAAAACACAAAAACAGTATTTACCATCTACAATAATTCCTTTTCGCATAAGTTTAAAGGAAACATCATGGACAAAGTGAAAATGATGGACATTGAAGATAATATGTTGGGCAACTTAAAAAGTGCTGACTTTGAAGGCTTCATTAAATTGGGTGTAGAATTTTCGGATGCCGTTATTGCTGCCGGAGACAATAAGAAATTAGAAGGTCTCTTTAAGAAAATTAAAGAGAAAGTAGAAACCATTGATATTGAAAACAACGAAAACTCAACCGAATCTTATTTCAATTTATATAATGAACTTGCAGGCTAAGCTTGTGGGGCAACTGGCTGTGCTGGTAGTTGCCCTATTTTTTTTCTCGTGTCAAGATGAAACCAGCCTCCTCGGATTTAAAAATCCAAATCAAAAATTTAATGTTCGATCTGTAGAAATACCCATAGAAAGTAGTGTTTTACTGCTCGACTCTATTCGCACTTCAAATTTTTTCTTTACAGCAGAAACAAACCGCTTTCTGGTTGGGCAATATGAGGATCCTCAATTAGGAACCACCAAAGCAACTGCGTATGCGCAATATTTTAGTGTACCCGCTACGCTACCCGCCACCGCAGCTTATGATTCTATTTCTATCGAATTTAGATTTGATTTTTATAGCTACGGATCAGCATCTGTAACACCGCAAACTATTGCTATTTATGAACTGGAAAACAGATTGTTTATCGATAGCTTGGCGCGATACTTCAGCAAGTCTTCTCGGGTGAAATCACCAACTCCGCTAGGCACCAAAACCTTTACGATCAATCCAACAGAGTTTCAAGATTATGTTACTCAACGGAAGGACACTACTCTTACGGTGAAAGTAAAACTTGCAGACGATCTTGGCTTGCGACTTTTTCAAAGTGCGTTAAACTGGCGTGACTTTGCGACAACTAACGATTCAACATTTCGCTACTATAGTGATTTTGTACAGGTTTTTAAAGGGATTGCCATAGAATCAGTAAGTGGCGATAAAATTTTGGGACTTAACCCAGGTGCAGCAGCTTCGCGACTTACACTACATTATCACACCGATACGGCCGATAGTTTACAGCTTAATCTTGGTCTTGCGAATACCGCTA
>CAYNKN010000074.1:4787-11178 GCA_964397805.1 uncultured Chryseolinea sp.
TAATCGGATTCAAGTTGATCGTTCTGGATCTGATTTATCGGGACTGAGTCAATTTAGTCAGGATTTTTTTCCAGCTACAGATAAGCGATATATTCAATCGATGAGTGGCGTTGTTACCAAACTAGATTTGTCAAAATTTCTTGAATTTGCCGATACGGTTCCTAACATGATTATTAACTCCGCAGAGTTGGTCATTGAAGGTGTTGAACAAAGTGAGCACGCTGTACCTCAAACTTTTGGCTTACGTGTACTGCGTAATAATTTTCAAAAGAAGTTTAGTGTTAGAAACTCGCAAGACGTTTTAAACTCAGCCTTTTATAAAGGTTACCTTGTGCCTGACTTAGAAAATCAGCAAACTCGTCAATCTGTTATAATTGATAGAGATAGTGTTTTGTATCCAGTTAATGATCGCGGTTCCGGAGTTCTTTTAGAATATTCAAAAGACAACCATACAATACGTGGATTTGCTACCTTGTTTTTGCAACAAATTATTCGTCCAGAGGCTGGCAAAACCATTTACACCGAGTATGCATTGTTTCCAATTGCCCCCAGTTCGAGCAAATCGGTTAACCGCGTAATTTTCCCTGAGGATAAAATCAAGTTGCGAGTTTCATACACCAAAGCAACTGTTAGTACTAACTAAGAACCTAAGAACTAATGTGTGGTATTGTAGCATATGTTGGCCACCGCCAAGCGCAAGACGTAATTTTAAAAGGTTTAAAACGATTAGAATATAGAGGCTATGACAGTGCCGGCATTGCACTGCTTAATGGTGGCCTTAATGTTTACAAAAAGAAAGGTAAAGTAGCCGATCTGGAAACTTATCTAAAAGGAAAAAATTTAACGAGTACAATAGGAATTGGGCACACGCGCTGGGCAACGCATGGAGAGCCTAACGATGTGAATGCACATCCGCATTATTCGGCTACAAAGAAACTAGCAATTATCCACAATGGGATAATTGAAAATTATGCTTCCTTAAAACAAGATCTGGTTAATAAAGGTCATGTTTTCGAAAGCGATACTGATACCGAAGTGTTCATTCACTTTATTGAAGACATTCAGGAAAATGAAAATTGTTCGCTGGATGAAGCCCTTCGATTGGCACTTACAAAAGTAGTAGGTGCTTACGCAGTGGTTATTCTGTCGCTTGAAGACCCCACGCTGCTTGTAGCGGCAAGAAAGGGTAGCCCCATGGTTGTAGGTATTGGTAAAGATGAATTTTTTTTAGCATCCGATGCGACACCTATTATCGAGTATACCAACGAAGTGGTTTATTTAAACGATCAGGAAGTTGTTGTTATTAATAATGGAACACTGAGCATTCGAGATACGGCAAACTTACCACTTACTCCGTATATCCAGACCGTTGACTTAGAGTTAGAGGCTATTGAAAAGGGTGGCTTTGAGCACTTTATGCTTAAAGAAATTTTTGAACAACCACGGTCTATTAGTGATTGTATGCGTGGGCGACTAGACTCTCAGTCAGGCCGACTAGTATTAGGCGGTCTTCGTGAGTATGTTACCAAATTGGTTAATGCCGACCGCATTATGATTATTGCCTGTGGCACATCATGGCACGCAGGTTTAGTAGCAGAATATTTCTTTGAAGAATTTTGTCGTATACCCGTAGAGGTAGAGTACGCTTCTGAATTTCGCTATCGTAATCCTGTTATTCGCGAAGGTGATGTAGTTATTGCAATCTCGCAATCGGGCGAAACTGCCGATACATTAGCAGCTATTGAATTAGCAAAATCTAAAGGAGCAATAATTTTTGGTGTTTGCAATGTTGTGGGTTCTTCCATACCACGTGCTACGCATGCAGGTGCTTACACGCATGCGGGTCCTGAAATTGGTGTGGCCAGCACGAAAGCATTTACAGCACAACTTACCGTGCTCAACATGATTGCATTAATTGTGGCTCAAAAGAAAGGAACCATTACCGAACAAAAGCTGCATGAGCTTTTGGTAGAAATGGAGAATATACCCGCTAAAGTAGAGCGCGCACTGAAGTTGAATGATCAGATTGAAAAAATTGCCGCTACGTTTAAAGATGCTCGCAATTTTATTTATCTCGGTCGTGGCTATAATTTTCCGGTAGCTTTAGAAGGTGCACTCAAGTTAAAGGAGATATCATACATCCATGCCGAAGGTTATCCTGCCGCAGAAATGAAGCATGGCCCGATAGCCCTAATTGATGAAGAAATGCCGGTAGTATTTATTGCTACCCGCGATAGCTCTTATGAAAAAGTGGTATCCAACATTCAAGAAGTAAAAGCTAGAAAAGGAAGAGTAATCTCGATTGTTACGGAAGGCGACCAGCATATTCCGCAAATGTCAGAGTTTGTTATCGAGGTACCAGCGGTTCATGAAGCACTTATGCCGTTAGTATCGGTTATACCGCTTCAATTACTCTCTTACCATATTGCGGTTATGCGCGGTTGCAACGTTGATCAGCCGCGTAATTTGGCTAAGTCGGTAACGGTAGAATAACTAACCTCAAATTTTTATTTAGACACCTCATTCTCTATTGGTTGAAGGTCTTTCAAATTTATGGACTGTCCATATTCATTTTCATTTTTACCTAACTTATAATTGTAAATTATACAATTATAGTTTCTTCAGTTGATCCCTTCACAAAATTATTTACCTTTAAAAGCAGTTATGTCCAACCATAATTTGCTTTGATCAGTGAAATTAAATAATCAGAACCCTTAACTTATTCTCTACGTATGAACACCTTCGCTACACTTGATTGGGTAGTTATCGCCATCTACTTTTTGGTAATTGCGGCATTAGCAGCCTGGGTAATTACCCGCAAACAAAATAATACAGAAGACTATTTTTTAGCCGGACGAAACATTGGGTGGTTCATTGTAGGAGCATCTATTTTTGCTTCTAACATTGGGTCAGAACATATTGTAGGGTTGGCCGGTGCAGGAGCTGGAGGAAAAATCCCGATGTTAATTTATGAGCTTCATGCATGGTTAGTAATTACGTTGGGCTGGGTATTTCTTCCATTTTATATCCGAAGCGGTGTATTTACTATGCCCGAGTTTTTAGAAAGACGATTTAGTCCGGCAACGCGCTGGTTCTTGAGTGTCTTTTCACTCATCGCGTATGTGTTAACTAAAATTTCAGTTACGGTGTATGCGGGCGGAATTGTAATTGCATCTATACTTCAAATTGACTTTTGGTTCGGAGCATTAGCTACGGTAATTCTAACTGGAGTTTATACTGTATTAGGGGGTATGCGCGCAGTTGTTTATACGGAAGCGTTGCAAACTGTTGTATTGGTAATTGGTGCCGGAACATTAACCTTTATTGGCCTTAACGCTGTTGGAGGTTTAGATGGTTTGCGTGCCTCATTAGATCCAGGTTATTTAAATATGTGGCGCCCAGCTACAGATGCTGAATTTCCATGGCCAAGTTTAGTCATTACCAGCACCATTGTAGGTACATGGTATTGGTGTACCGACCAATATATTGTTCAACGCGTGTTGGCAGCAAAAAATATTAAGGAAGGAAGAAGAGGTACAATTTTCGGAGGGTTGCTGAAACTGTTACCCGTGTTTTTGTTTTTAATTCCAGGTGTTATCGCATTGGCGTTAAAAAACAAGGGTGAGCTTCATTGGGATAGCCCCGACCAAGCATTTGCTGCTTTATTAATGAATAAAATGCCGGCTGGTCTTCGTGGGCTGGTAGCCGCAGGGTTAATGGCTGCTTTAATGAGTTCATTAGCTTCTGTATTTAACTCTTGCTCTACATTGTTTACGGTGGATATCTACAAGAAACTTCGTCCCCACGAATCGGAAGAAAAGCTTTTGCGTATTGGCAGAATAGCAACAGTTTTCGTGGTGATACTTGGTATTTTGTGGATACCGATCATGCAAAATATCTCAGGTGTTTTATACGAGTACCTGCAATCGGTTCAATCGTATATCGCCCCGCCTATCACAGCGGTATTCTTACTCGGAATTTTCCTCAAACGCATCAATAGTCAGGGTGCGCTAACAACCCTTATTGCCGGATTAGTGGTTGCATTTCTCCGTATAGGGCTAGAGTTGGCGAGCGATATGTTAACGCCCGGTTCGCTGCTTCATATTGTTGCCACGACTAACTTTTTAACATTTGCGGCTTGGTTCTTTTTGTTTTCAGTAACCCTTTGTGTGGTGGTAAGTTTACTTTCGCCAGCACCATCGGCAGAACAAATTCAAGGACTTACCTATGGTACTTTGTCTGAAGAACAGAAAAAGGCGAATCGCGACAGTTATAATTTTTGGGATATCGCTGCATCACTTGCGGTAATTGCTATCGTAGTTTATGTGATGGTTAGCTTTACCGGATAACAGATTTTGCAAACGAATGATGAACGAACAGATTACTTATATATGATGCGCCAGACAAAAGAAAAATATTTTACACAGTTTATACTGTGTAGCTTATTGTTAGTTGCCTTATCTTGTTCTTCAAAAAAGGAGAAGGTTGAAACCACAACCTTGAAGCGCACTATGGTAACAAAACCTTTTGGTACTTTACCCGATGGCCGGGCAGTAACCAGTTATAAGTTAACTAATAAAAATGGAATGACGTTAGCGGTTATTAATTATGGAGGCATCATTGTATCATTAACGGCACCCGATCGTTCCAATAATTTTGACGATGTAGTGCTGGGGTATGATTCACTTACCGATTACCTAACAGCTAATCCATACTTTGGTGCATTAATTGGCCGGTATGGAAATCGAATTAGTAAAGGTAAGTTTACGCTGGATGGAACAGAATATACCTTAGCATTAAACAACGACAAGAATAATTTACACGGTGGCCCTAACGGTTTTGATAAAGTGTTTTGGGATATCGAATCAGTAAATGATCATACCTTAAAGTTAACCTATGCAAGTCCGGATAATGATCAAGGCTTTCCTGGAAATCTTTTAACAGAAGTGATTTATACCTTTACTGATGATAACGAAGTAAGGATTGATTACAAGGCTACTACCGATAAGCCTACCGTTGTAAACTTAACACAACACACTTATTTTAATTTAGCAGGTCACGCAGCAGGCGATATTTTAGAACACGAGCTACAAATGGATGCAGAATCCTATCTGCCTGTTGACGAAAATTTGATACCAACCGGAGAAATTCGTGCTGTAAAAAATACGCCTTTTGATTTTACGAAGTCAACTTCCATAGGCGAACGAATTAATGAAAGCGATGAGCAATTAGTAATTGGTAAAGGCTACGATCATTGCTGGGTTCTTGATCCCTCATCGGCTGGTACATTACGTAAAGTGGGTTCACTCTATGATTCTTCGAGTGGCCGTGTGATGGAGGTATTAACAACGGAGCCTGGTATCCAAGTTTATTCCGGCAACTTTTTAGATGGTAGTAATCAGGGAAAGGGTGGACATACTTATGCCTATCGAACTGGAATTTGTTTAGAGACCCAACACTTTCCAGATTCACCAAACCAGACTGCGTTTCCTTCGGTAACCTTAAGGCCGGGTGAAGTTTATACCTCTACTACAGTGTATAAATTTTCAACGAAGTAATAAACGCTGGAATTAGATACTCACCGATGAATAGAGTTATTACGCTTGCAATTCGTTGATGGCAATCCAAGCCATTAAACCAGATCCGATAGTTAGCGCATCTTCATCAATATTGAATGTGGGTGTGTGAACGTAAGAGGTAATGCCTTTCGCTTCATTGCGTGTTCCGAGCCGATAAAATGAGGCAGGTATTACTTGTGAATAGTAAGCGAAATCTTCAGCACCTAAGGTGATATCAATATCTTCTACATTTTCTTTCCCAACATAGTCTACGGCTGCTTGTCTAATTCTACGTGTAACCGTTGGGTTGTTTTCTAAATACGGATAGCCACGCGATATATCCACTTCACATTTCCCGCCCATTCCTTCTGCTATACTCTCGGCCATTTTTTTAATTTTTTGTAAAGCAGACTCACGCCATACTTCATTCATGGCACGAAAGGTTCCGGCAATGTTTACTTCGTTTGGAATAATGTTAGTAGCACCATGCCCGATAATATTTCCAAATGTTAACACCGTAGGCTGACGCGGATTGGCATTACGACTAATAACTTGTTGTAAGGCAATAATAATGTGGGAAGCAATAAGTATGGGATCAATAGCCAGATCGGGTGCTGCACCATGCCCTCCTTTACCAATTACTTTTAAGTAGATCTCATCGGCACTGGCCATATACATACCTTCGCGAAAGCCAATTTTTCCGACAGGCAATAAGGGAAATACATGTTGTCCGATTATGGAGGCTGGTCTGGGATTTTCCAACGCACCATCACGAATCATATACGATGCCCCGCCAGGGTTTTTTTCTTCACCTGGTTGGAATAAGAATCGAA
>CAYNKN010000075.1:0-11067 GCA_964397805.1 uncultured Chryseolinea sp.
CTGCGATCGCGCCAGTGGCCACTACGATTACTAGTTACCGGGAATAAGTTTGGTGCTTGTGTATATCGAAGAACAGCATTATCATCATTATTTCTTAACAACGGATATTGGCTTGGATTATTCACGATTGCTTGTAACGCTGCTGCCGGATTTAATTTATTACTTTGGCGCACTAACAGGCGCAGACGTAATGCGTTTGCCAACCGTTTCCATTTAAGTGGATCGCCAATACCCGAAGCATTTCCAAACATAATATCATTTCTAATTTCCCCGCCACTTGTACTCAAGAGTTGGTTTGCTTCTTCCAATTCTTGAATGAGCCCCGCATAAATTTCCTGCTGTGTATCGTATCGAGGTGAATAAATAGGCGATGGATCTTTTCCTTTAAGCGCCTCACTGTAAGGTAAGTCACCATACGCATCCGTCATGCGAGAGAATGTTAATGCGCGCATCACTAAGGCGATTCCTTTATAATTATCTAAATTTCTTTCTACGCCTATGGCATATAAGTTACTAATATCACGTAAAGTAGAATATCCGCTACTCCAGGTGTTGAATGATCCCCAAATGTATCGGTCTGTATTCGGCTCGCGTATTTGCGCAGAAAATTGAGCTACAATATTTCCGGTATTGTATCCTTCATTCACCATTTGATTCACCGTGCTACGAATAATAGTAACCATCAACAATTCTGGATTTACATTCTCTGGATTATTAGGGTTACGATTAATTTCTTCGAGGCCATCAGCACACGAAAAGGCAATTAACAATGTAAACACCAGCGTTACTTTATTGAATAAAGTAAATGAGGATTTTATAAAATTCTTCTGTTGTATACTCATGATTTCTTACAATTTAAAATTGATATTAAACCCAATGCTGCGTGGTGTTGGCAAAGACATATCTTCGATGCCCGGTAAAAAATTACCGCCACTAGTTAATCCAGAAGTGTCTGGATCAATGTGCGGAACATTTGTCCATAGTGCCAGATTTCTACCGACAACTTGAAAAGTAAGATCGCGTATCGGTAATTTACCCATAAATCGATTTGGCACACGATAGCCAATTTTTAGCTCGCGCAGCTTAAGGTATGTGGCATCGTAAGTGCCTTCTTCTGGATTAAAAAACACTCCATAGTAGCGCTCGGCATTTACTTCAATATCATTCGGAACAAAGGTGCCATCACCAACAGGTTTTACACCGGGCCAAGTTTTACCCTCACGACCGTCTAAAGATTCTTCTAACTGACCGGCCACATTACCCCTTACTTGTGTGTACGTGTAGATACTACCTCCATGACGGTAATCTAATAAAGCACCTACACTAACACCTCTGTAGGTAAGCGTATTGTATAATCCAGCCGCCCAGTCGGGGTTATAGTTACCCAATTTTTTAAGCTCGGGTGTTTGCTGAGGTAATCCATTTACCAAAACCGGATTTCCTTCAGGATCACGTAACGTTCCTCTTCCATACATATCGCCCATGCGTTCACCTACTCTTGCCTGCACAGAAACATATCGACTGTTCAACACATAGGTATCAATACCCTCAATCAAACTCACCACTTGTGCACGGTTCGCCGACCAATTCAAATTTACTTCCCATTGAAAATCGTTTGTCAGAACTGGAGTGGCTGTAAGCATCACTTCTAAACCACGACTGCGAATTTCACCAGCATTTAAAAAGCGTGAAGAGTAACCACTTGTTGCATCAATGGGGATGTTAATAATTTGGTTTTTACTTCGAGTATCATAGTAAGCAATATCAAGACCCACTCTTCTATCAAAGAATTTAAGATCGGTACCAATCTCGAAGGTATTAATAGCCTCCGGTACCAAATCAATATTCGGAATAGAAGCCGGTTCTGATACAGCTTGAAAATTATTCCAAGGTGTAGCATAGTTATAGACATTTCGTAAACGGTAAGGATCCGTGTCATTACCTACCTGAGCCCAGCTTACACGTAGTTTTGCGAATGATAAAATGTTCTTCTCAGAAATTGGTAAGAACTCCGTTAAAACGGTGCTTAACGATACTGATGGATAGAAATATGAATTATTTGAAACTGGTAATGTACTCGACCAATCATTTCGCGCGGTAACATCTAAAAATATAGAATTCTTATACCCGACCTGACCGAACCCATACAAACTATTAATGCGATAACGCGAATCGAATTGATTTACTACTACCGGTATTCTTGAGTTCCCTAAATTGTAAATACCCGGTATGTTTAATTCATTTGCCTGATTACTTAAAAAATCTCTTCGTTGATCCATTTGGTTTCCACCAGCAGAAACTCGTAAAGTCCAATCGGCATTAAGTGTTTTATCATAGGTCAACAAAAAATCTGTGTTTCTTTCTTCAAAGTAAACTTGCTCTTGGCGATACATTCCAAATGGAAATGCATTACTTCCTGGAGTGCGCTTACTATCTCTACGTTCATTACTAAAGTCAATACCACTTCTTACCATCAAATTTATTTCAGGTGTGAACTGATATGTTGCTGCAACATTACCCATTAACCGATTACGATTCATACCATTGGTATTTTCATAAACAGTATAGTATGGATTGTCATTGAATCTATAGTTGTATGTAAATGGCTGAACACCCTCTCTACCTTTAAACCAGTAATCGCGCATCTTATCAGTAGGCACCTGACGTCCTTCCCACAACCAGGTGTAAACAATGCTCTCTGCACCATACCCTACAACAGTTCTGTTGTCGCTATGTGAGTTTACATAGTTTAGTGTACTAGTAACCGATAACTTATCGCTTAATTTGTATTGTGCATTTAGCGCAAGCGTATTTCGCTTTAAATCTGTATTCGGTACTAAACCAGTTTGATCAAGATTAGTGTAGGATAAACGAATGCTACCTTGATCACTTGCAGACGTAATGGATACACTATTGTTTAGTGTTCTTCCAGTTTGATAGAAATCTCTAACGTTATTTGGTTGCGGCAAGTATTCTACTATTTCACCATCTTTTGGTGGCCATTCTGTATTTACCGGTACAGCTATTAAGCGTCCGTCTAATGGAGGACCCCAACTGCGTCCACCATCACCAATATTATAAACCCCTCCACGACCTTGGCCATACGCATTTTGAAAATCGGGAAGTCGCAATGGCGTTTCAAACGATGTGGTAGAGTTAACAGAAACACCTAATCCTTTTTTTCCCTTACCTGATTTAGTAGTAATTAAAATCACACCATTGGCTGCGCGCGAACCATACAACGCGGCTGCATTGGGACCCTTTAATACGGTTAATGTTTGAATGTCATCTGGGTTAATTTCACCCGCTGCATTTCCATAATCAACATCTAACCCGCGTTGACTCGAACCTCGTGATGAATTATCAATGGGTACACCATCAACCACAAACAATGGTTGATTATTTCCGGTGAGCGAAGTTTCCCCACGAATTACAATACGTGCAGAACCACCAATCGCATTTGATCCTCCGGTTATATTTACACCCGCTACTTTCCCCGCGAGTGAATTCACCAAATTGGTTTCTCTTGCCTGATCGAGCTGATCGCCCTTTACTTCCTGCACGGTATATCCTAGAGCTCGCTTCTCGCGCGAAACTCCAAGTGCGGTAACTACTACTTCCGAAAGTTGTTTTGCGTCAGTTTCTAGCGTAACCGAAATGGTCGTGCGCGATCCTACTGCTACTTCTTGTGTGTTATAACCAACAAAGGAAAAAACCAAAATAGCATTAACATCAGAAGCTTCAATTGTAAAATTTCCCTGTGCATCAGAATTTGTACCTGAAGATGTGCCCTTAACCATAATGTTAACGCCTGGCATAGGCGATGAATCTTCTGCGCTTACAATAGTTCCTGAAATAAGTCGCTGGGCAAAAGCCGAAGGCACACTCAACAAACTTAGTGCTGCTAAAAACAGCACTAGTCTGATTGAATATTTAATCGGTAATTTTCTTTTCATGTGTTGTTTGATTTAGGTTAAAAGAGTTTACATAGTTTGGAAATCATCATCATGCCCGAAGACAAGAATGAAGTAACGAAGAGCAATAAGGCTTACATTGGGCTGACTGTTGTAAAGGTGTTTCTTTACTGTAATCCAACAGGAAAAACAGCGTTAACGAACGGTTATCATTTATTGCCCAGATGAAAAAACCATTACCAAAATTTAGTTTACTATTTGTAACCATTGGAATTAATGGATGTACAGGCTTTTCTACTTTAACTTAACTTTACCAGATGATTAAATCATTATTGAAAAAACGGATTCACCCGATGTGTTTACAAATAGTAAATTTTTATCTAGGGGATTTAGACGAATGCATCACCTTTTTTGAGTGCTCCTCGCTCTAAATTTTATGTCAAAAAATAGCTTATCAACACCAATAGAATTACTTTCGATTACTACACGCAATAGAATCACCTATTAAAAAAATAACTATGATTGTCTTTCGCATAACAAGCATACTCTTTTTAGTATTAGTATGCACGCTAACCTTCGCGCAAAAACTTCCAGCTGGCCCACAGGTACTATCATACTTTTCGGATGCCGATGATACCGAGCAACCTTACGCTATCTACATTCCTAAAAATTATGATGAAACAAAAAAGTATCCTTTGGTGATGATGCTACATGGGGCTGGTTCAAACCATCGGTTGGCATTGCGTAGAGTCTTTGGAAAAAGTAATGCGGCAAACGAAAATGATGTAGAAGCTACGCGATATTTTCCGGAGTGGAAAGATGTGAATTACATTGTAGCTGCCCCATATGCACGCGGTACTGCGGGCTATCAGGGAATTCCTGAAAAAGATGTGTACGATGTATTAGCCGATGTAAAAAAACGCTTCTCAATAGATGAAGACCGCACCTACCTTACTGGCTTATCCATGGGAGGAGGCGGAACATTATGGATTGGCTTATCGCGTCCAGATATATGGGCCGCACTAGCACCGGTTTGTCCGGCACCGCCTCAAGGAACAGAAGCACTTGCGCCTAATGCACTTAATGTACCCATGCACTTTTTTCATGGTGATAAAGACCAAGCAGTGCCTGTAACAGTTTCACGCGAATGGGTGAGTCGCTTAAAAGACCTTGGAACAAATGTTACCTTTAAAGAATATCCCGGGGTGAATCACGATAGTTGGGTAAACGCGTATGAAAATGGTTTTATCTTTACTTGGTTCGATCAATTTACACGTGAAAAATTTCCAGCACGTGTTCGCTTTACCACTTCGCGCTATGCAACCAGTCAGGCTTATTGGGTTCAGTTTGATCAACTCACACCGGGAACACCTGCTTCCATCGATGTAGCATTCACTGCACCCAATCAACTATCGATAACGACTGCCGGATTAACGGCCTTTACGCTTACACTAGCCGGGCATCCACAATTTACAGCAGCCCAACCGTTGCAGTATAGTATTAATGGTGGAAAGAAAGTAAAAATATCGGCTGCGGAAAAACTTTCTATGACGCTTAATAATGGAAAATGGAGTATTGGAAAACATGAGGCCCCCGCTACTTCAAAAAAATTAAATGCTGAGGGGCCACTAGGCGATGCCTTTGCATCACGCCATGTATATGTGTTCGGAACTGGTGGTGATGCAAATCCGGAAGAAATTACAAAGCGCAAACAACTTGCTGAACAGGCTGCTAATTGGGCTTTATATAGAAATGCATTTTTAGGACGTGTGATGTTTTTTCCGCGAGTGGTGTCTGATCAAGAAGTAAGACCGAGTGACCTGGAGACTAGCAACTTAATTTTATTTGGTACAAAAGAAACGAATACATTGATCGAAAAATTTGCAGATCAACTTCCGCTTCATCTACATGCAGATGCTACCAACTACGGACTTTTCTATATCTACCCCATAAATGGAAAGTATGTGGCTATTAGTTCGGGGTTACCATGGTGGCAAGGTCAGACGGTACAAGGTTTTCGATTTATGTCAGAACCTGCATTAAAGTTAGGTGTCTTTAAAGATTTTATGTTCT
Source organism: uncultured Chryseolinea sp. (assembly GCA_964397805.1). Taxonomy (GTDB): domain Bacteria; phylum Bacteroidota; class Bacteroidia; order Cytophagales; family Cyclobacteriaceae; genus Chryseolinea. The sequence continues at coordinate 5,988 of CAYNKN010000075.1, forward strand.
TCAAAGATTCTGCAGCCACCATTTTAACCGAAGGATACTTTGATGAACAGTGGAAATTAACGGAAACAGATAAACAAAAAATTAAAGCATCAGGAGTAGTTGATAGTAAGTAGATATCATACTATAACTCGAAACTCAAATTTTGTAGTGTACTGCTTACAAATAATTTTTATGGATGTCAGTAAATGGACTATCCCAACTATTTTGTTCTACCCATGACTAATTCATCGAACCAACGTATAGCACACATTACCTTACTTGTTGATGATTACGATAAGGCCATAACCTATTACACACAGAAACTAAACTTCAGATTGGTAGAAGATACCACCTTGAGTGAAACCAAACGATGGGTACTTGTTGCACCTCCTGGGGAAGATCGCTTCTCGTTGTTATTAGCACAAGCATCAACCGATGAACAAAAGAAATTTATTGGCAACCAAACCGGAGGACGCGTTTTTCTTTTTCTGCATACCGATAGTATTGAGGGCGATTATCAACGACTGCTTGATCAAGGAATAAAAATAGTGCGTGAGCCAAGCACCGAAAAATATGGTACAGTTCTCGTTTTTGCCGATTGCTATGGAAACTTGTGGGATTTGATTGAGCCTGCATGAATGTAGGTATCGGAGAAAGAAACTTTATAACCCATAAACACATACAAACAAACTTATTCTCCCTATAATCCTATACGCCTGTTGTAGGGCATACAAAATTAGTAACGGCAAACTTGCCGCTATCTTTTATCGCTTTAAACCCACCTTGTACATCAATGAGGTTTTCATAACCACGTGCACGTAATATCGATGCAAAAATCATAGAGCGATATCCACCCGCACAATGCACGTAATAGGTTTTGGATTTATCTAATTGTGCCATGCTCTCGTTAATAAAATCTAACGGTGCATTTAGTGCCTGCTCTACATACTCACTTTCGTATTCAGATTTTTTTCGCACATCAACAATAGCGGTTGTTGGATCTTTCACTAACACTTCCGCCAACTCATCCACCGTAATAGAAGTAATTGTATCCCATTCGTTACCGGCATTTTTCCAAGCTTCAAAACCACCAGCTAAATAACCCAGCGTATAGTCATATCCTACACGCGCTAATCGAGTAACAACTTCTTCTTCTCGTCCGGGTGCGGTGATTAATAAAATTTGCTGACGAATATCGGGTATAAGTGAACCTACCCACGGGGCAAAAGTTCCATCAATACCAATGTTAATAGCGTTCGGAATAAATCCTTTTGCAAATGTTTGCGGATCGCGCGTATCTAACAACAGTACATCCGTTTCGTTGGCCAACGCTTCAAACTCCGAAGGCGTAAGTGCTTTTGTTCCCCTTTCTAAAACATCATCAATGTTATCATACCCTTCCTTATTCATTTTTACATTCAATGGAAAGTAAGAAGGTGGAGGTAGTAGCCCTTGCGTTACCTCTTTAATAAATTCAGATTTGGTCATGTCTGCGCGCAGCGCATAGTTTACCTTCTTTTGATTACCCAGTGTATCAAAGGTTTCTTTACTCATGTTTTTGCCACATGCAGAGCCTGCACCGTGCGCAGGATAAACCATAACATCATCAGCAAGCGGCATAATTTTCAAACGTAACGAGTCGTATAAAAAACCTGCTAAATCATCTTGTTTAATGTTTCCCTTTTGTGCTAAATCAGGCCTACCTACATCACCAATAAATAAGGTGTCACCTGTAAAAATGGCAACATCTTTTCCGTTCTCATCTTTCAATAAATACACAGTTGATTCCAACGTGTGGCCGGGAGTATGCAATACCGTAAACGTAACCTTACCCACTGTAAACACTTCTCCATCGTGCGCGATGTGTGCATCAAATGTTGGATTCGCATTCGGGCCATAAACTATCACAGCGCCCGTTGCTTTGGCTAAATCAACATGACCACTAACAAAATCAGCATGAAAGTGTGTCTCGAAAACGTATTTGATTTTTACTTTATTTGTATTAGCGCGATTAATATATGGCGTTGTCTCGCGTAGCGGATCAATGACTACCGCCTCTCCCGCTGATTCGATGTAGTACGCACCTTGTGCTAAACAACCGGTATATATTTGCTCAATTTTCATATACTAAAGATTATTTTTTTTGCGGACATATGGAATCTCATTTGACTTCATAACATCCAATTAGTCAGGACAAATATCGAAAAACTCTGGCATTTCACTTCCTGATTTTTAACAGCTCAACGTTAATGTGGTAATCGATTTTGAATGCGGCCATATACCCATGTACCAGCAAGCGCACTTAAAAAGGTAAGGATGATTGCCAAAAAACCACTGCCAATTTGCGCAAATAGTGGTCCGGGGCACGCTCCTGTAATCGCCCATCCTAATCCAAATAATAGTCCACCCCATACATTACCCCACTGAAATTTTTTGGGTTGAAAAACTACTTGTTCCCCAGTGAGTGTTTTGATATTAAATTTCTTTACGATCAAAATAGAAAGAAGCCCGGTAAATACTGCGGTACCTATAACACCATACATGTGAAATGAATGAAGCCTGAACATTTCTTGAATACGATACCAAGAAATAATTTCAGCTTTAACGAATACAATACCGAAGAATATTCCTACAACCAGATACTTCACATTACTTTTTAGTGATATCGTAGTGTTCAGTGGTGCTTCTAATACATCACCGGAATTGGAGGCCATGTCATGCTGATCAACAAACTCATCATTAATCGTTCTCATCTGTTCGTAATTTTTTTGTAGTTAGATTAAATCTCTTAGTCAGTTTAATTTAGTATAGTAATTTAAACAGCCACGGAAAAATAAGATGCACCATAGTAAAACCTCCGGCCATAAAACAGATGGTAGCAATAAGTGATGGCCATTGCAACGTAGATAACCCCATGATCGAGTGGCCACTAGTACACCCTCCTGCATAGCGAGTTCCAAAACCAACCAGAAATCCGCCTACAATAAAAAATACAAACCCTTGGGTGGTGAGAATATTTTTTAAACCAAAAATTGATTCGGGCATAAGTGCATGATCAACCGTAACACCAAGGGCTTGTAGATCAAGTGTAGTTTGTTCTGCAATTACTATCGGATCAGGATTACTGAGAAATTGTGTTGCTAGAATACTTCCCAACAATACACCACCAACAAAAAATAGATTCCAGATTTCACGTTTCCAGTTGTACTGAAAGTAAGGAATTCTGCTAGGTATGCACGCAGCGCAAATATGCCTGAGCGATGACGAAACACCAAAATATTTATTACCTAAAAGTAATAACACAGGTACGGTTAATCCGATAAGTACACCGGCCACATACCAAGGCCACGGTTGTTTAATACTATCCAACATGGAAGTTAAAATTTAAACGATTAGAAATTACTATATGAAACTAGCTGGTGGAGGGCTTCTGAAAGAAAGGTAATTTTTTATTGGGAGATAATCGGTATTTTAAGTTGTAAATATTCCCATGAAAATTGAAGGTAGGCATGAGCTGATGTTTCTTCATGTAGAGAATAGTGCAATCGCTCTTGTAAATTCTCTACACGCATAGGCTCAATCATTACACGAAGCACATCTTCTTCTTCTTGATACGCATCCGTTAAATGTTGATTCCAATTTTTATTAATAATGATTGTCCATGTACTTTCACTGGGAATCGTAAAAAAGGCATATTTCCCGGCTTCTAGTTTCTGATTAGCAAACAACACCGGAGTAGAGAATTCAACTGACGTGGCCATGTGTGCTCCCGAAACCCACACCTGATCATAGGGCACCAATCCACCCCAGATAACTCTTCCGCGTACATTGGGCGCATGATATTTCATGGTAACATGTGTTTTACTTACAAACCCGTGTAATTCTTTAGGAATACTTTTGATAATGGTGTCTGTTGGTACCGCAGCATTATTATCTGTAGTATGCTGGGAATGATCTTCTACTTGTTGCTTTTTTTCACACGCAATCAGCGTAATAAAAAAAACAAGAACGTGAATGAACTTCATAGTGAATACCCCTTTAAAAGCGACCTAGAAAAACTACATTAATTTTTCTTTTACTTGTCCACAGGCCAACATCTTACTACCAAAGTAAGGGTTCCGAATTTTTTCATTATCACTAAGCCAATATCCACCGGTATTATTAAACGCCATCTGACAATATTGATAGTAGGCTGTTGAACCCGCTAATCCAAAAGTCTTTATATTTTTATACATCAAATCAGATAATGAGCTAAATTCATTTCGTTGTGCCTCCACTTCTACTGATGCAGCTATTGCATCAAGTGATGAAAGTATACCTGTTTGATATTCTTCCCATTGGTCGTTAGCATCACTACTTAAGTCAGTTACCTCTACAGAAGTTATGGCTGCTTTAACTGTAGCCACTTCTGCATTTACCTTAGTTGGATCAGAAGAAACAAATGCTTCCTTTAAATCGATGTATGCCGAAAAAACAGTTGCGAGTTGTTGTTGGAAAGCTTCACTAACCTCCAGTTGAGGAGCTTGCACTTCTAATGTTGAGGCATCTTCTTGTGTTACATGTTCATGATCATCGTGTTCAGCGGTTTGCTTTTTTGATTCTGTGCATTGCATAAACAGTATCGATAGCGCAAGGGCTCCTAAGAAATTTAAAATTCGTTGGGTATTCATAGGTTACAAAAGTTAAGACTAAAGTAATGTTGATTAAAAACTTACAAAGACAAAGGTATCCATTCCAATCAACTACAGAAATTAGATACCCATTTTTTTAGGAGTTTGTTAATTCATAGTGTATGCATTCTCTTGTATGCACTGTACCACATATAAGAAAACGCACAACCATTAACAGCAATTACTATCGGGTGTGCAACATGCAGTTTCCTTTCCGATTGACGAGAGTCTTACACGTGGTTTTTCCTGAGGAATTCCACATTGATCTTGCGCAAGACAAGCTGTTTTTTTGTTCATCAGCATAAACTTTCCATCGTTAAAATCAAGACCGTATTTTCCGATAGTATCCGATTGATACTCTACTTCAATATCCAACTCGTCAATACCTATATTCGTTTCTTCAAACACTTTACTTGTCTTTGAAATTATTC
>CAYNKN010000076.1:0-10847 GCA_964397805.1 uncultured Chryseolinea sp.
AAAATTGATGTAGAGGCAATTAGTACGCTAGAGACTATACCCTTTTTACCGATTTCATTTTTTAAGACACAAACACTAAAATCGGGCGATTGGCATCCCGAAACAATTTTTACGAGTAGCGGAACAACCGGAGCAACAACAAGTAGACATGAGGTTCGAAGTATGCATTTCTACCTACAGCATGCAGAGCGCTGTTTCGAGTTTTTTCATGGCCCAGTTGCCGATTATCATCTACTGGCTTTATTGCCGTCTTACTTAGAGCGCGAAGGTTCATCGCTCATTGCTATGATTGATTACTTCATAAGAAAAAGCGAGTCGTCTCATTCGGCCTTTTACTTATATGAAACAGAAAAACTTTTACAGGATATAGAAGTATTACGTGCAGATTCCAAGAAAATTTTACTCTGGGGAGTATCGTTCGCGCTTTTGGATTTGGCTGAAAAGCTATCGGTTGATTTGCAAGACTGTATTCTTTTTGAAACTGGAGGCATGAAGGGAAGGCGGAAAGAAATTACGCGCATGGAGTTGCATCAAACCCTTAAACGCGCCTTTAACCCGAGGGCAATTTATTCTGAATATGGTATGACCGAGCTGCTCTCTCAGGCCTATACCAAAGGAGCGAATACATTTTTTTGTCCGCCTCAGCTTAAAATTATTGGAAGAGAATTAACAGATCCTTTTAAAAAGGGGTTACTTGGCGAGACGTGCGGTATAAACGTCATTGACTTGGCAAATTGGAATACCATTTCGTTTATAGAGACAGAAGATATTGGTAAGGTTTTTCCGGATGGCTCTTTTGAAGTGCTCGGTCGAATGGATAACAGCGATGTGAGGGGGTGCAATTTGCTGGTTGAGTAGCAGAATAGCTCGTTGAAATCGATTTGTGGCTTTTTTGGTTTGTTTTAAAAAGAAAGAATTCTATTTTTGTTTTAACCAAAGTGACTTGTATGAAAAAGATTTTAGCATTTGTTGTTTTAGCCGCTTTCATTTCGGCCTGCAGTCAGTACACATGCCCTACTTACAGCAAAAAAGAAGAACCTAAAAAAAGCGCTTCAGAGCAAAAAATCTAGAGGTATTTTTTAACATCCTCAGGGGCAATTTCATCACCGCTCATAATTACTAATCGTTCTACTACGTTTCTTAGTTCACGGATATTGCCTGTCCAATCATGACTTTTCAGCGATTCAATAGCTAGCTTATTGATAGCTTTTTTTCGGGCGCCATGTTCTTCTGAGATATCGGTTAAGAATTTATCTACTAAAAGCGGGATGTCTTCCTTTCGCTCATTGAGTGAAGGGACTTTAATAACAATGACACTCAGGCGGTGGTATAAATCTTCTCTGAACTTACCTTCCTCAATTTCTTTCTTAAGGTTTTTATTGGTTGCGGCAACCACACGTACATTAACTGAAATTTCCTTATCTCCACCCACGCGTACAATCTTATTTTCTTGAAGTGCCCGAAGTACTTTGGCTTGCGCGGATAGACTCATGTCACCAATTTCATCTAAGAAAAGTGTGCCTCCTTCTGCCAACTCAAATTTGCCCAAGCGTTGTTTAATAGCAGAGGTAAAAGATCCCTTTTCGTGTCCAAACAGTTCACTCTCAATTAACTCCGAGGGTATCGCAGCACAATTTACTTCTACTAAGGCAGCATGAGCACGCTTACTTTTTTCATGAACCCAACGAGCAACTAGTTCCTTACCCGATCCATTTGAGCCGGTGATTAAAACGCGGGCATCGGTGGGAGCAACTTTCTCCAGTATTTCTTTAATTTCTTGAATGGGTGCTGATTCACCCACCATATCGTACTTCTTAGAGATTTTCTTTTTGAGTGTTTTAGTTTCTTTTACGAGTGTGTTTTTATCCAAAGCATTGCGAAGTGTGATCTCTAACCGGCCGAGGTCAAATGGTTTTTGAAGAAAATCGAATGCTCCTTTCTTAACGGCTTCTACTGCTACATCAATAGTACCGTGTGCCGAAATAATGATAAAGTTAGTACCTATACCGGCTTGTTTTGATTTCTCTAAAACTTCCAGTCCATCCATTTTGGGCATTTTTATGTCACACAAGCAGAGATCAAAAGTAACCTGCTCAAGTTTTTTAAAACCCTCTTGGCCATCACCAGCCTCGTCTATTTCATGACCCTTTTCCTCCAGAATTTCTTTTAAGATTGCTCTGATTTTAGTGTCGTCTTCGATGATGAGTATTTTTGACATAGCCATAGAGTTGATTGCTAAAAATAACTAAACCTGTCAGCCTTTAGTAATCTGACAGGTTTAGTGAAAATAAAAAGTAAGTCTGTAAGCCGGGTTCTGTTCTCTAATTGCTTAGAGTCCTTATCATTTGTCTAGTCCTGGCTTCACAACCAGGATCTATCAGTCTACCCATCCCGACCAATGCTACGAGAGCATGGAGAACGGGCCGTTCCGAATCGGGATTTATTTGACCTTTCAACGCGTAAGGTTTACCATGCCTCGCATGTTGCCATGTGAGCGGTGAGCTTTTACCTCGCCTTTTCACCTTTTCCTCAACCCCGACACGTCAGGGTGAGGTAGTTTGTTTTCTGTGGCACTGTCTGTCCAACACAATTTTCATCAAGTTGGCCTTCCCGTTAGGAAGTACGCTGCCCTGTGTTGCCCGGACTTTCCTCTCTGAACTGAATCGGAGCGATAAGGCAACTTACTTTTAACAAAGGTAAGGGTTCTGTTAGAGAGTTCTTAGTGAATATCTTTTCCGGTAAGTTTCAATTCATAATGATCAGCTAGTTGAGCAACCTCTTGCAACATTTCTTTTATTTGATCTTCTGTTGTAGAAGATACGAGGCAAGATGCTTCTACTTTAAGGTAATTATCTTCCAATACAAACTTGCTGTAATCAAAACTGGCATTTTGTTCGAGCAACGTTTTAAGATCGATGGAAGGTTCAAAGGCGCATACTTTCGAACTAAAAAGTGCCTGATCTCTTCCGGATACAGCACTCTTTTGCGTAAGTGCTAATACTGTTTGAAACCGATTTCCATTTAAGGGTACTACAACTACAGATTTGGTGTGGTCATAATCAGTGAATTGTCCACCGATTGAGTCAGCATATTGCTGTACAAAATTCATAATGTTCATAGCCAATGTGGTTAGGGTTACGGAAGTTAGGAAAATTGCTATTCTTTCATACACCCAACGTACTAAATTTTGTTAGCTAAAAATGGAGGATATGAAATTTTGTTCCCTTCTGCGATAGCTCAAGGGTGGGGGCAGGGATCTTAATCATGTTCGCAATAAATATTAAGGTGTTCAATGCCTTAGATCGAGATTTAAATGCGGTCAGGTCAAAATCTAAAGCTAGATAAAATTGACGATATGGTTTTCCAAAACCGTTTTGTATGTTTTCACTATCAAGTCCATAAACCATTCCTTCCGCACCATAGCCAATTGCCAGATTTAACCATTTCGGAAATCTTACAAATTTATCCATGTCGACTGAAAGCCAATATGTTTGGCCGTTGTAGTCTTTTAGTATTTCGCTTGGTAGCCCGTTTCCTAAAACAGCTGGTCTTAACGGAGCATAGGCACTTCGTTGGAAAGAGAACTTGGGATAAATGCGGACTTCTTTCCAGAGATGTGTTTGTCCAAGATAAAACGCTGAGCCCGCTGCATTGGCCAGTAAGTCGCCCGTGGAAGCACCGTAACCGGCTGAAAAACCATCCATAATTTCAATCGGTAACATTACACCAAAGCCAATAATGGAGCCGATCAAATCAGCTTTAGATTGTTTTACCTGACACCACTGCAAGGCGCGCGATGTGCTATAACTAAAATAGAAAGCCGAATAAAAATGTCCTACTTTATCCATTTGCTTCCACTCAGCATTGTCATTAAAAAATCGAAAGGATTGCTTTTCATAATCTTTGTACCAAAGTCCATTTAATCCTACTAATGTAACTCCGTAGGCAGCTGAAGACCCTAATGTAAAAGCCGTTAATCGCTTTTTATTGACGGTTAATGAATCGCTTTGTTGAGCGTGCGTGAATAATGGAAATAGTAGGAGTAGTATGCCTAGGCTACTCACTGCCATCTTCTTCTTTAACGGCATCTTTATTCGGTATAGGTGTATCGGTATCTTTTTTCTTTTTTTCTTTAGATGAACTCCACAATTCTTTTAGTTGATTGAAATTTTGTGTGTGAATAAGGCTGGCGCCCGAGGTTAAGGTAGTTTGATTGTTTACGGAGTTTAATATCGGGTTGGCGGTTGTACGACTGTACATTTTTACGCGTAGTTTTCCATCTGCGGTAAGCATATAGTCCACGGTCCAGTCACCTGCCACGGAAGAAGGGTTGCTGCCTTGATTGGTGTTTTGGCTGGAGTTATTAAAGGTACCATCACCGGTAACACGAAGTCTTCCATTTAAAAATGTGTATGAAAACCTAAGTTGAAACGTATTAAACGACTCCTGATCCATCGAGGCAAGATCAACATCTATTTCTAAATTTTCGTCTACCTGACTCATCCAATAACTTAGTTGATTGGACAGTAATTCACTTACGCTATTGAAGACCGATCCGGAGGCACTGATGGATTCATCGAGTCTGGAGAATCGCCTGAGTATAATCAAACTGAATACTTGGCGTTTCAACTCTTGTTCATCCAGTCTGTTTTTAAAAGCCGTAAACTCCAAATCCAAGTTAACGGTACGCCTATCGGTTTGTACATTCTGGGGTAAATCTTCTGCTTGAATATCAAAGGCAATTTGAGGCGAAAGCATAGGGCCTTCTAATTTTAGGAAAACTTGTACGGGGTATTTTCTTCGTAATTGCGTTGATGAAGCAACTTCCGGATCGGTAATTAAAGGTGATAACGAGGCTAGCTGATTGTAAGAGGCATTGATATTCATTACACCTTGGTATGGGTCGCCATACCACGTAATCTGACTTCCTTTTCGAATTTCAAATTCTTTATTTATGATGTCGTAAAGTGTAAAGTTGTACCAGCCTTGTGTAAACTCAAACGGCCCGAACATATTAAACTCACCCTTTGTATCAATTTGTAATTTTAAATCGCCTGTACCACGGCCTCGTATAATATCACCCGATTTGGCATCGAAAATAATTTCACCATACGCATCGGGTGTTACGCTAATATTCATATCAATGGTAAGTCCGGTAAGGTTTACCTTGTTACTTAAATTGCGTTCTACTTCGCGTACAAATGTGGTATCTGTAAAGTTTACAAAATTAATGTACTCTTTCGTCTCTGTAGATGAAGTTCCACCGATGGGAATGTAGAGCCGTGTGTTTTTATCGGTTCGTGCAGCGGCTGTTATTTTTAAATTATTAATTGGGCCGGTGAACGAGAGGGTTCCCGTTGCATACGCTTGGCCATAAAAGAGATCGTTATCTTTTAAGGTTGTGTTTAGTACTTGAAAATTTCTATAGTTCGCGTTGAGGTTAATTGTCATATTAGAAAAGCCATCGTGGTTAATTGTACCATCTAGTTTTCCTTGATTTCGAAACGCGTCTGTGAGTTCAATATTTTTAAAATAAATCGAAGATGGAGTTAGACCAATACTTCCTGTAAATCGATAGTTGGTTTTTAAGTAGGTTATCGTGGCTTGGCCATCCGAGACTAATCCTTCGCCATTTATCAAGGGAGCATCTAGTGGACCCGTTACTCTAAAATTACCTGATATGGTGCCGTTTATCTGGCTGATGATATCCTCGATAAAGGGTTCGATAATTTTAAGGTTTGCCTGATTAAGTCGTGCAGAAATGGCCAACGGGCTTTCTCTATTCCCAGGTGTGTAGTCGCCCGTAAGGTTGACAATGCGTGTGCCTAAGCGATCAGCAAATAGATTGATATCAAATTTATTATAAGCAGTATCCCAATGAATTTCTCCGTTTATATCTCCTATTAAAAAATCGTTTACGGTAAGCGTATCAATAATTAACCTGTTTTGAATAGAGGGGTTATCATAAAAGTTACTCAAATCAACATCGGCATTCATAATGCCGGTAAACTTTTTATCGGTGAGTACATCAAATACAGAAAGGTCTAACTGTTTTACATAAAGAGACAATATTTTGGATGGATCATTGGAGATGTTTCCATTTAAAGATATGGCCTGATTATTATTTTCCAACACGAGGTTAGAGAACTTCCAATCACTTCCATTGATAGCGATATAATTACTTTTTCTGAAATTCCATTCGCGCTCCAGCAGCATAAGTCTGGAGGGCTCCATCGATATCGTTGTACTGTCTTTCAAAAAATCTACTACACCTTTTAAGCGGATGTAATTACTCCGTTCGGCCTGGTTAGCATCTAACGTAAAATCTATATGACTCTTATTCCACACTCCTTCTACGAGTAAATCTTTGGTACGTAATACTTTTCCAAATTGTTGTTGTTGCGAGATGATACTAGCCAATGCTAAAACATTTGTACTGTCTGCAATTTTAGAAAGAGTAAGATCTACTTCCGAATTAACCCACGTGCTATTTTGGTAACGTAATGAATCGAAGCTGGTAAAGGCTTGAAAAATAGTCGTAAACCCACTGGTAAAGGTGCCATCAATTTTTGTATTGGGCGAGATATCCAAGTCCAGCTCCATTAACTCAGAAAATGGTTCAATATCTTTTAGTGTAATATCAATTTTTGCTCGATAGGTAGTTGGTGTCGATTTTTTTTGTTGATAGTAGTCTTGAATAGCTGCCTGATCATTTTGAATGTTGAGTAAAATTTCGGTCGTAAGCGCTTGGATATCGTTCGCTAATTTGGTGTAGTAATAGTCGCCTATTATAGAAGCGTCCATCAGCGTTGATTGAATAGAAAGCGATCGCCTTTCTTTACTTACTTCGGATATGAGGTTGATTTCATCGAGCCGTAAGGATTGGTCTTTAAAATCGATTCGTAAATCTTTTAAATCAGCAGTACCCGAAATGCTGTCTAGTTTAAGTCCTTTTAAATCACAATCAATTACAGAATGAATAAATAAATACTCATTTGATAACCTTAAATTATGGAGGTACGCAGTGTCTATAGAAGCTTGTATTTTAATTACATTTTGACCTTTGCGCAAATCCACTTGTCCGCGTGCTTTAAATTCCAGATTAGGATCGTTAATTTCTAACGAGCCATCAAAGCGTTCGGCTGCAAAACGCGCATTCGTTTTGATGTTTGTATAATTATACCCATTTAAACCAATAGATTGTATTGCGCCATTCAATCTAAAGTCAGCTGTTTGGCGTGATAATCCTTTGCCCGAAATGCGACCATTCATGGTTACGTTTTGAAAGCTTGTGGTGTCATCTAAGTATTCGCCCAGATTTACATTAAACATGGCGAGTTTTCCGCTGTACTCGGTAAGATCAACGTCCTTCTCATTAATTTTTAAGTTGATATCCGATTTAATGTTTCCCAGCTTTCCGGTAAAATCACCATTAGCCACAAAGTCGGTTGGATAACCTAAAAACTGCCCATTCATTTGGAAATCACCTAATCGCAAAAGTTGTTCATTATTTTCATTGTTGAGCAGTAAAGCGAGATCGCGCATGTCAATGAAAGAATTTTTTAGGTTTGCGATAATGAAGGTTTCGTTAAAGTCGGGGAGACCATCCATATCAAGCGATCCTTTCAAAATGGATCGACCGTAGTCGAGTTCCATTTCCGAAAATTTAAATCGGTTTATGCGACCGTTAAAGTATCCGCTCACGGTAAACGATTGTCGGAGTTGCTCGGCTTCCGGTAGAAAAATAGCGAGATCGTTCGGATTTAAAATGGTGTTTTTTAAGTGTGCTTGCACCACTACTTTATTAAAGAAATCATTGAGTTGTCGCTGCCCATCATATAAAAACACCACCGTATCTGTAACCATACTTGAGCCGGCCTCCAAATGAAGGCCAAGGAACTCCATGAAACTCTGCGAAATTCTGAAATAGGTAGAGAGTTGTTTAATGGTAAAGTCCGTTCTTCGTTCGTGGGCAATGAGAGTGCGCAAATCAAATTCGATGGTATCGCCCAAAATAGTAAAGCCATTTAGTTGTGCCTCATCCACATCAACGGTAAAGTGGTTATGATCAAATTGGGTTAATACACTATCACTGTCTTGATCAACTAATGAAAAGATACTTCGGTTAACCATAGCTTCACCAATACTAATTTTGGTTGAACCACGATTTCCGCCACCACGTCCACCATAGGCGTCTTCAATCCGCGAAATGAAAATATTCATATTCAGGTCACGCGAAGTATCAGACTCTTGCATTTTGGTAAGGTAAACATGTGCGCTATCCAGGAAAATTCCATCGATAGCGATATCGCGCCCACCGAATAAACTGATTAAGCTGAAATTGACTAGAATTTCTTTAGCATGAATCATGGTGTTTCCTTCGGGGTCGATAACCTGCACATGCGATATTTCTAGTCGATCGAACCAAAGCATACGAAAAGCCTTGATGGAGCCCTGAAAGCCAGTAACTTCTGAAAATGATTTAAGGAATTTGCCAATTACATAGGTTTGCACCGGAGGCATTTGAAGGATAAGGAAGGTAGAAATGAAGGTAAAAAGGACAGCTGTAACGGTGTAAGCGAATATTTTCCGTACCTTATTTTTAATAACTTGCCAGTTCATTTTTTCAGCCCATGCGTCCCGTTATCCTTGCCATAGAGTCTTCTTGCGATGAAACATCGGCCTCCTTAATAACAAATGGCAAGGTACTTAATAATATTATTGCCACACAGGCTGTACATCAGAAATACGGTGGTGTAGTTCCCGAATTGGCATCGCGTGCTCATCAGCAAAATATTATTGCTGTGGTAGATGAAGCCATACAAACTGCAGGTATAAAAAAATCTGATCTGGATGCTATAGCTTTTACTCGCGGGCCTGGCTTAATGGGAGCATTATTAGTGGGAGTTTCTTTTGCCAAAGGTTTAGCGATGGCACTTAATATTCCACTTATTGAAGTAAACCACATGCAGGCTCATGTGCTGGCTCATTTTATTGATGAACCTCGTCCCACCTTTCCATTTCTATGCCTCACGGTAAGTGGTGGCCACACACAAATTGTGGTGGTGAAGGATTACTTATCGATGGAAGTTATAGGCGAAACCCAAGACGATGCCGTAGGCGAAGCTTTTGATAAAGCAGCCAAAATAATGGGACTACCTTATCCGGGAGGGCCGTTGGTAGATAAATATGCTCAACAAGGTAATGCAAGTGCTTTTACTTTTCCGGGAACTTCCATGCCGGGGTTAGACTTTTCGTTTAGTGGAATTAAGACCGCTTTTTTATATTTTCTTCGAGACGAGAAAAAAAAGAATCCAACATTTGTTGAAGATAATCTAGCTGATATCTGCGCTAGTTTGCAGCACCATTTAGTAACTATGTTATTAACGCGTTTGCAACAGGCCAGTGAACAAACCGGTATAAAAAACATAGCGATAGCGGGTGGTGTATCTGCCAATAAAGGACTTCGAGCTACGCTCGCGAAATGGGGAGAAAAGTATGGATGGGAAATATTTATTCCAGATATTGAATATTGCACCGACAATGCGGCCATGATTGCCATGGCAGCTCATTACAAGTATGATCAAGGGCAGTTTAGTGATTTGGAGGTTACTCCGCTGGCACGAATGCCTTTATGAAGCACACTATTAAAATAGGCGACCAACTATCGTATAGCCGGGTGGTACAGGAGGAGGATGTGGCCGCATTTCAGGGAGAAGTGGTGCATCGGGTGTGTGCCACCTATACCTTGGCGCGTGATATTGAATGGACTACGCGACAGTTTATATTGCGTTGGCGCGATGATGACGAGGAAGGTATTGGTACGTTTTTAAGTATCGATCATAAAAGTCCCGCATGGGTGGGCGAAACATTGGTGATAATAGCACAGGTAGAAAAAATAATGGGGAATGAACTTATCTGTTCATATGAAGTTAAGGTAAACGATCGTTTAGTTGCAGTGGGTAAAACAGGACAAAAGGTATTGAAGCGATCGCTAATAAATAAGATTTTCAAAACAAATGAGTAAGCAACGATTTTCAAACGATATCAATATTCGAAACAGGCAAGCTGGATACGAGTATGAATTGCTCGATAAATATTTGGCTGGCATGGTGTTGCAAGGAACTGAGATAAAATCAATCCGCGAAGGAAAGGTTAACCTACAAGATGGTTACTGTTACTTTAGTCGGGGTGAGCTCTTTGTAAAAGGGATAACGATAACTCCATACGCACAAGGCACACATTATAACCATGAAGCAACACGCGAACGAAAGCTGCTGCTGAAACGTGCGGAGCTTAAAAAGCTAGAAGGTAAAATCGAAGAAAAAGGATTAACACTTTTGCCCACGCGACTATTTATAAATGATCGAGGATTAGCGAAAGTAGAAATTGCCATTGGGCGCGGTAAGAAAGTACACGATAAACGCAACAACATTCGGGAGCGTGAAGCGAAGCGTGAGATGGACAGAATGAAATTGAAATAACAACTATCAGGTAACTGAAAAAATACCCCTCTTTAAATGGATAACAAAACGTATGGCGTTTGTCGGCTAAGTGTTGTGCCTGTTCGTGGTGAACCTGTTGATAAGGCAGAGCAGGTAACACAATTATTGTTTGGTGATCATTATGAAGTAGTCGATGAAACAAATGATAAAAAGTGGTTAAAAATTAATATCTATTTCGATCAGTACGAAGGATGGATTGATGAGAAGCAACATCACGCCATCTCGCAAGAGTATTTTGAATATCTGCATCAGGCAGAGTTTAAAATAACCACCGATATTACTACCAGTATTTTATACAACAAAAGCCCGCAGCTAATTTTGTTAGGTAGTATGATTCCTATT
>CAYNKN010000077.1:0-10845 GCA_964397805.1 uncultured Chryseolinea sp.
ATGCAATAAAGTCACGAATAGAATCAACGCCTCCAAAGAGTGCACAAAGTCTATCAAAGCCAAAAGCAATACCACCGTGTGGAGGTGCACCATATTCAAAAGCTTCTAACAAGAAACCAAATTGTTTTTTTGCTTCTTCAGGTGTAAAGCCCAAGTGATTAAACATGAGTTGTTGTGTTGCCCGTTCGTGAATACGAATTGAACCACCACCTACTTCTGTTCCATTAATTACCATGTCGTATGCATTTGCACGAACGCGCCCCGGATCTGTATCTAACAGTGCAATATCTTCTGGTTTAGGTGAAGTAAACGGATGGTGCATGGCATGATAGCGTTTACTTTCTTCATTCCATTCTAACAGTGGGAAGTCGAGTACCCAAAGCGCAGCAAATTTATTTCTATCGCGCAGGCCTAATTTTTCGCCCATGAACAAACGCAGTTCATTAAGTTGTTTGCGGGTGCTATGTGTTTCTCCTGCTAAAATCAATAAGAGATCGCCAGGTGTTGCTTGAAATTTATTAACCCATTGGCTGAGTTCATCGGCACCGTAGAATTTATCGACAGATGATTTTAATGTACCATCGGTTTTATACTGCACATACACTAATCCCTTTGCACCAATTTGTGGTCGTTTAATAAACTCGGTTAACTCATCCAATTGTTTTCGGGTGTATTCGGCACAACCTTTCGCACAAATGCCTACTACTAATTCGGCTTGCTCAAACACCGGAAAATTTTTTCCTTTTACGTCTTCTGTAAGTTCTACAAACTTCATATCGAAGCGTGTATCGGGCTTATCAGAACCATAATACTTCATGGCATCATCGTACTGCATGCGTGGCACTTCGGGTAGGTTGATGCCTTTTACAGTGCTAAAAAGATGGCGTACCAATCCTTCGAATGTAGCGAGGATATCTTCTTGCGTTATAAATGCCATCTCACAATCTATTTGTGTGAACTCAGGCTGTCTATCAGCGCGCAGGTCTTCATCGCGAAAGCATTTCACAATTTGATAGTACCGATCAAACCCTGAAACCATTAGCAATTGCTTAAAAGTTTGTGGTGATTGAGGTAGTGCATAAAACTCACCGTGGTGGATGCGTGAGGGTACTACAAAATCACGCGCACCTTCGGGCGTAGATTTTATAAGCACGGGCGTTTCTACTTCTATAAATTGTTGGTTGTCGAGATAGGCACGTGTTTGTTGCGCCATTTTATGTCGCAGTTGTAGTTTCTCGCGTATTACATTTCTGCGCAGATCTAAGTAGCGGTATTTCATGCGCAAATCATCACCACCATCGGTTTCATCTTCAATAGTAAACGGTGGTAATTTTGCAGCATTTAAAATCTGAAGAGTGCTTACATGAAGTTCAATTTCTCCCGTAGGAATTTTATCGTTTTTGGAGTAGCGCTCGTTTACCACACCAGTGGCCAGCACAACAAACTCGCGGCCTAAACTCCGCGCAAGCGTTATTATTTCGGGATTGGTCTTTCCTTCTTCAAAAATTAACTGAGTAATACCATAGCGATCGCGTAAATCAATCCAAAGCACACTTCCTTTATCGCGCACCCGTTGCACCCATCCGGTAAGGGTTACCGTTTTGTTTGCATCAGCTAGTCTCAATTCACCACAAGTATGTGTCCGTAACATCTTTATTTCGTTAAATTAGCCGCGAATTTAAGAATACTTTGTCTCTGATATCGATATGCTAAAAATTAAAAGTGTGCTGCTGGTTGTGTTCATGCTGGTTA
Source organism: uncultured Chryseolinea sp. (assembly GCA_964397805.1). GTDB lineage: Bacteria > Bacteroidota > Bacteroidia > Cytophagales > Cyclobacteriaceae > Chryseolinea. Next base: position 1,753 of record CAYNKN010000077.1, read on the forward strand.
TAGTGGAGGCTTGGGCTGGTGATCCACCTAAGTTGGGAAAAATCAAGTTAAAAGATGGAATTACTATTTTAGTGCCTCAGACATGGAGGCCGATGGATGGCCTTGATTTTACACAGCGCTATCCATCTGTGCGTGCACCATTAGCAGCTTATACAAATGAAGATCGGGTAGTTGATTTCAGTGTAAATATATCGGCCACTCAATGGCCTGATCATGATAGCGAATTAGCACGTAAGTTTTTTAAGGCGAGTATTTCCAGTATGTTCGATCGGGTAGAAATGATATCGGAAGGTGTGCAAGAGATAAATGGAAAGAAATATATTTTTTTTGAGTTCGAATCTCGCATCAACGGAACACAACAAGGTCAAGGACTTCAAAGTCCGATAATGAAGTATACTTATATTCAATACTTGGTAGAACCTGGAAAGGCGCTGGTATTTTCATTTAATTGCCCTAGCCGGATAAAAGGCGAATGGCAGGAAACTGCGCATGTGATGATGAAGGGTATTAAAATTAAGTAATCAGTAACTTCGAGTGATTGTTGAGTACATAAGTCTGTAGTCATCATCAGGGCCGAGATACCAGTAATATGGAAATCTATTCACACGAGTACTTTATGCGAGAGGCGATTAAAGAAGCCGTAAAAGCCCTCGAAATAGGAGAGGTGCCTGTAGGTGCTGTAGTGGTTTGTCAAAACCGAATTATTGCCCGAGCGCATAATCAAACCGAAAAATTAACAGATGCTACCGCGCATGCCGAAATGCTGGCAGTAACTTCGGCTGCTAACTACCTTGGCGCTAAGTATTTGAGTGAATGTACGCTGTATGTTACCCTCGAACCTTGTGTGATGTGTGCCGGAGCGTTACATTGGTCACAACTTCAAAAGTTAGTTTTTGGAGCTGCCGATGTTCAGCGCGGCTATAGTTTAATTTCGAGCGCGGTATTGCACCCAAAAACAACGGTGGTTCGGGGTATTGCTGCCGATGAAAGTAAAAAATTAATAGATACGTTTTTTAAGCGTATTCGCGCTAAGCGAAGTACCTCATAAGTTGTAATGTAAATCGAAAATTATATCAGATGGAAGTAAAAGGAAAAGTGATTCAGTTATTAGCCCTGCAAACGGGTATGGGCAAAAAAGGACAATGGAAAAAGCAGGAGTTTATTCTGGAGACTCCAGGTCAATATCCCAAAAAAGTGTGTTTGTCGTTATGGGGCGATAAAATCGATCAGTTTGCACTAACTGTTGGCGACCAAGTTACAGTGGCTGTGGAATTAGAGAGCCGGGAGTATAACGGTAGGTGGTATACAGAAGCGCGTGCTTGGAAATTAGCTAAGTCAGGTGCACAAGAGGTAGCTCCACCTCCAATAGATGAACCCTTTGCGAGTGATGGAAATGCGATGGATGATCTTCCATTTTAACATTTCTTTGTGGTTAATTACCAGCACCTTGAAATTTTTTAGTGCTGGTTATGGTTGTATATTCGAATTCGAAAAAAAATAAATTGTTCAACTAATAAATAATCAAAACGATGGCATTTACCTTACCTGCTCTCCCGTATGCTTTTAATGCGCTAGAGCCTCACATCGATGCACGCACCATGGAGATTCATCATGGAAAACATCATAACGCTTATGTTACTAATTTAAACAGTGCAGTAGCAGGCAAACCCGAAGAAAACCTGAGCATTGAAGAGATATGTGCTACTATTTCTAAACAACCCGCAGCTGTTCGTAACAACGGAGGTGGACATTATAATCATAGCTTGTTCTGGTCTATTCTAGGCTCTAATGCTGGCGGAACTCCAACGGGACCACTAGGCGATGCAATTACAGCGGCTTTTGGAACTTTTGATGAGTTTAAAACAAAGTTTGCTGCTGCTGCGGCTACTCGATTTGGTTCGGGATGGGCGTGGCTTATTGTGGATGGAAGTGGAAACCTGCACATTACCTCTACACCTAATCAGGATAATCCGTTAATGGATGTTGCTGAAGTGAAAGGTGTACCTATTTTGGGTTTGGATGTTTGGGAACATGCTTACTACCTAAACTATCAAAATCGCAGACCAGATTACGTTTCTGCTTTTTGGAATGTTGTAAACTGGACTGAAGTAGCGAATCGTTATGCTGCCGCTAAGTAAGTAGTAAAAGTATTTGAATAAAATTTGAAATAAAGCCCTGCCTAGCGGGGCTTTTTTTATGGATTGCTTTTCGGTGATAGAATATTCAACTTGGTGTATGGAACCAGCAGACCAACCTTTATCCGGACTTCATTCAAACCAAGAAATGATCCGTGATTTTTACACAGCTTTCCAAGCGCGTGAAGCCCAATTTATGCAACAGTGTTATCACTCGGAGGCATCCTTTTATGATCCTGTTTTTCAATCACTGAAAAGCAACGAAGTAAAAGCGATGTGGGAGATGCTAATTAAATCGGCCACCGATCTCACTATTGCGGTGAGCGAAATTAAAGCCACAGAACATCAAGTAACTTGCCGCTGGGATGCCTACTATACTTTTTCAAAAACAGGTAGAAAAGTTCACAACATAATTCAGGCTTCTTTTCAGTTTAAGGATGGTAAAATTGTTCACCACCACGATTCCTTTAACTTTTGGCGATGGTCTAGACAAGCCCTGGGATTAATAGGTTTGTTATTGGGTTGGAGTTCCTTCGTCCAAAACAAGGTTAGAACTCAAGCAAAAAAGGGTCTTCAGAAATTTATGGAACAAAACAACCGACAGTATAACATCTAAAATGCACCAAAATCTTCTGCTACCTTTGCAGTAATGGATTTGGTGGAGAAAGTAAAAGCAATAGAAGCTGTATTCGAAAAATTGGATGAAGAGACTTCCGCTTTTCAGCAAGCTGCTGGTTTAGCGTGTCCGGTGGGGTGTGGGAAGTGTTGTTTCAAACCAGATATTGAAGCAACTATCTTAGAATTTCTTCCTTTTGCATTTTATTTACATCAACAAAACTTGGCATATCAATGGTATGAAAAGATGAAGAACAGCGACAGTGCTGTTTGTCTTATTCTTGAACCTATGCGAGGTAATGCAGGTTTGTGTTCGCAGTATAATCATCGGCCATTAATATGCAGGTTGTTTGGTTATTCGGCTCGAACCGATAAGTATGGTGAGAAAAAACTGGTGACTTGCCAAATTATTAAAACAGAGCAGCAGGATATGGTAGAGCTGACAGACAAAAAAATACAAAATGGATTGGTTGTTCCGGTAATGAACCAATTTTACATGCAGTTGCATGCCATTGATGCCGAGCTAACACGAGATTTTTACCCCATTAATATTGCTATTACAAGGGCGCTAGAACTTACTTTACATTACTATGCATACCGTTCGTAATTATTGCTTTTTGGCTGCATTAAGCGTTCTAGTAATAGTTCAGCATGGTGTTGCGCAGGATGTTGATACTGTTCAGACAAAGCCATTCGATCGTTTTTGGACGAAGCCGCGCATCATTCCTAAAGCGGGTATAGGTACTCAAGATCGTGCCTTTGTGGAGTTGGGAATTCAATGGCATACAATTTATAAACATCCATTTACACTAGCTTCTAAAGGGCCTTATGCTACGGTAGATGTATTTATTGATAAGCGCAACTTGCTTCTGGGACCTAAGTTAGGTTATGAGATTACGGCAGGTGTATTCGGGTTGGCAACTGATGTTACCTATTTTATGGATCGTAATTTTGATGGTGAAGGAACAAACCGACAAGCTTGGACGCTAACACCCAAAGCCGGACTAACTATTTTAGGATTCGCTAATCTGTATTACGGATATAGTATTCCAATCTCTTCTGAGCGCATTACATCCATTTCCAGAAATCGATTTTCATTGGTGTTTAACTTGAATTCTTATTATCTAAATCTGAAGGAAGCGCCAAAAAGAGATAGACACTAGAAAAATACCTTTGCTACAGCTTTTTGGATAACCTGAGTAATGGGGTACATTAAAGGGGTGTCCAGCACAAGTTTAGAGGAAGATTCTGGGCTTTGCTTGTTGTTCCAAAGAGCCACAGCAATAATAATGGCTACAACAACACCAAGTACCAATACTAGATTGCGATAGGTAAACTGTTTCTTCATACCGGCCTCATGAACGAAAGCCGTGCCATCATAAAAAACGCCCTTATCTCGTTTTTTTGATTGTTTTGCTACATAATGTTGTTCAGTTGTGAACATGATTGTGTACAGTTTTTAAATGCAAAACGTTGGGTTACCAACCTTTTAAAGCAAGCAATTAAGGTTTTGGTCGTTCAACAATTGATCTGTTTGTTGTACTTTTTAAAAAGAAATTACACCCATGAATAAGTTTATTAGAAATACGCTTGTGATACTATCAATATCAGCTTGTATACATATTCAGGCGATCGAGAGACACCAATCATCAAGTACTGTTCATTGGATTACCTTTGAAGAGGCTGTAGAAAAATCTAAAGTTACCAAGCGCCCCATTTTTATTGATGTGTATACCGATTGGTGCGGGTGGTGTAAAGTCATGGATAAAAATACTTTCAGCGATCCTGCAGTGGCTAAATTATTAAACGAAAATTTTTATCCAGTAAAGTTTAATGCGGAACAGCGTGAAGAGATTGTTTTTGATAATCATACTTTTAAGTATGTCGAGAATGGGCGTTACCATCAACTTGCCGCAGCGTTATTAAATAACAAACTTAGTTACCCAACAGTGGTATTTTTAGATGAGGACTTTAAGATGATTCAACCCTTACCGGGGTATAAAAAGGCTCCCGAATTTTACCCGATTGCCCAGTTTATTGGCGAAGGACATTATAAATCGGTTAATTGGGAAGAATGGCAAAAGAGCTATAAATCACCTTTTTAACAACATTACTCGCTACTACATATTCCAATTTCGAAAGTACCCGTAGTAGTAGGAAGCGCACCGATGTTACCACCAGCTAAAATAATATCGCGATCTGGCCCTGCTACCGAAAGGTGAACTTTAATATTTGCTTCTAACTGTATAAGCTGTTGATAAGTAATCGGATTTTCGTTCGCTAATAACCGCAGAAGGGTTTCACTTTTTCCGGTTAATCCATTTACCGGATTTAATTGTGCCGCGATTTCAGAACCACTTATGGTAATATCACCAACATGAAGATGAACAGGGTGTTGTAATGTACCCTCCGTGCCCGACAACGAAATGACTACAACCGCGTTGCCATCTTTCTTTTCTTTTATGGTAGCGGTACCCTGAACAGCATACGATGATCCTTGAACTAATGGATAAGAAGCCTCATTTCCTGTGAATTCACTTATCGGATTTTCCGTTTCCTGACATGCCAACAACACAACCGTTAGTAGAATGCCGATGAATGTTCTTTTCATATTCTTCTCAATTAAGTGAGCTAAAGCTAAAAAATTAATAGTTCTTTCCATAGTAAAACCACATGACCGGCTGGATTGTTCCTTATGAAAATTGGCACGGATGTGGTAATATTCGAACGAAATTCAATAACGATTATTTTTGTGAAGAAACTTTTAATAGTATTAATCACATTAGCAGGGTGTAGTCCTAAAGTACAGCCACCCGATCCAGAATCCTTGAAGCCTTACTGGCTTAAGTCATCTCCTCAACAAAGTGGTTATTATACTGGTATCGGCCACAGTACCAAAGATGGCACCCGTAATCACATTCAGGCCGCTAAAAAAGGTGCTTTAGACGATCTGGTCTCCGAAATTAAAGTTACCGTATCCAGTACATCCGTACTGAGTCTGTTCGAGTCGGATAAACAATTTTCGGAACAGTATGAACAAATTATTCAGACTACCGTAGCCGATGAAATTGAAGAATTTGAATTGGTAGATGTTTGGGAAGACGCTACAAACTATTGGGTTTATTATCGTCTTTCCATTGCCCGGTACAGACAAATAAAAGAGGAGCAGCGAAGAAACGCAACTTTGTTGGCAACAGACTTTTTGCAGAAGGCTCGGCTAGCAGAGCAAGCAAATGAAAGACTTCAAGCACTCAGTTTCTATTTTCAAGGATTTAGAAGCATAGAAAAATACTTAGACGAAGCGATTAGAATTCCTTTAGACGATAAAGAAGTAGTACTGGGCAATGAGTTATATGCTTCCATCCAAAATCTTCTTAACAAAATCGAATTACGCACTATACCAAATCAGATGGCCATTAATAGACGCGTGCAACAAAGTGAACAAGCAGTACTGGCCTTTACTAATTATCGAGATTTAACTCAACCAGCTATTAATCTTCCACTTGTTGCAAAATTCGAAAAAGGTTCTGGCGATATTTTCCCTACCTACAAAACGAATGAAGTAGGAGAAACTAAAATACTGCTTAATAAAATCGGATCGAAGGAGCTGGAACAAACTGTAGTTGTTTCAGTAGATATTGATGCGCTAAGTGGATCAGGTAACTCACCGGTGTATGCACTTATTGCAAAAACATTTAATGTACCACGTGCACAGGTTGTATTAAATGTTCAGCGTCCGGTGGTTTATATTACTTCCGATGAGCGTAGCCTAGGCTCGAGAAGAAATAATGCACAAATTAGTACACGCTTAAAAAATTTATTGACCAGCAATGGCTTTGAGTTCTCTACCAATCGCGATTTAGCCGATTTATGGGTAGATGTAAATGCTGACTCCGAGCGAGGTGCAATTTCAGGAAGTATACACATTACTTACCTTACCTGCGTAATTAAAGTAACTGCGGTGCGCGAGGGTAAAGGAATTTATGCAACTTCCCTCGATCGGATTCGCGGTTATGGTTTAGATTTTGAGAAGTCAAGTATAGATGCGTATAGCAAATCGCTAGAAGCATTAGAAAAAGAAGTAGTAGCCGAATTTATCAATACAGTACTTCAGTAATGCATTCATTACCAACACTTAAGTTTGGTATTTAAATTGTGTAGTCTATCTTGTATAACTAAATTTTAATAGCAATGAAAAAAATCACCTATTCTACCCTACTCTTGGTTTTTCTAGGGGGCACTTTTATAGTAGGCTGTAAAAGCAAGCAAAAAATTCCGAAAGGAGAAACCGAAATATCTGTTCCCTGTTCGGGTCCTGATTTCTTTACCACCAATAAGTTTTTTAGAGCTAACTCCATTGGTGAAAGTATGGATCAAGTAACCTCAAAGCGCAAAGCCCTAGCCAATGCACGGGCAGAACTTGCTGCAAGTATTCAAACAACCGTTAAATCAGTTACGGATAATTATACGAATTCGCGTGAGTTTAATAATCGGGAAGAAATAGAAGAACGGTTTGAACAGCTGAATAGAGAAATCGTTGATCAAAAATTATCCGGATTAAAAACCATTTGCGAGAAATTGGTAAAGACAGATCAATCTACCTTCAAAACGTATATTGCTATTGAGCTCTCAGCAGAAGAATTGGTGAAGACCTATAACGAAAGACTTTCTAAAGACGAGCGTCTTCGCATTGATTACGACTACGAGAAGTTTAAAGAAACTTTTGATAAGGAAATGGACAAGTTTCGTAATTAGTCTATTGCAATAATTTTTTGATGAAAAGAGAGTGCCCTGCGAAAGCCGGGCATTTTTTATGGGTGGGAAATTCAGGTTAAAACTTGGTGGAATTATTTTTAGAAGCCGTGTTGAGTTTATGTTAAAACTCACAAAAAAGGTAAGTATAAAGTAGTGAGCTTACCTTCACGAACAGTTGTTAAGAATTTTTTTTATTATTTTCTTTTGCAAAAATTTGAATTTAGTTTTTCGCAACCTACTTTCGTTGCTGTTATGATAAATTATAAACCCTGTATGTGTAAGAAAGCTTTTTCAGCAATGTGTTGCTGTAAGCAATCTCATGTAATGCAGGTTTACGGTTAACGTACTAATCTTTATGTAAAGAACAAACAACAAGATATAGCGAGCCTTTCCTGCCAAACGGGAAAGGCTCTTTTATTTTTAACCCATACCAAACTAACAGCCGCTATTTTATGCAAAGCTTTCGTTCTGAATTAGAAGACCTAAATAACCCCATCGTTGCCCGCGATATTATTGATCTGGAAAAGAAGATCAGGCTTTTTCGCGATGGAAAAATTGATAGTGAAAAATTCCGCGGATTGCGATTAGCACGTGGTATCTACGGACAGCGGCAATCTGGAGTGCAGATGATCCGTATCAAACTTCCTTTTGGAAGAATCTCCACGAAACAACTTCGTAGAATTGCTGATATCTCCGATGAATATGCAAGCAGTAACCTGCACGCTACTACACGTCAGGATATTCAAATACACTTTGTAAGTTTAGATAAAACGCCAGAGCTATGGGCGAAGTTAGAGAAGGATAGTATTACTACACGCGAAGCATGTGGAAATACTGTTCGTAATATTACGGCCTCACCAACAGCAGGTATCGATCCGAAGGAGGCTTTTGACGTGTCGCCTTATGCGTATGAAATGTTCCAATACTTTCTGCGTAATCCAGTGTGTCAGGAGATGGGGAGGAAATTTAAAATTGCTTTTTCTTCTGCCGAAGATGATACGGCCTATACCTTTATTCATGATTTAGGTTTTATTCCTAAAGTTGAAAATGGTAAGCGTGGATTTAAAGTAGTGATAGGAGGCGGTCTGGGCGCAAATCCTTACTTGGCTCTACCAGCATTTGATTTCTTGCCGGAAGACGATATCATACCTTTTACCGAAGCAACGTTGCGTGTGTTCGATCGGTATGGTGAGCGCAATAGAAGAATGAAAGCGCGATTGAAGTTCTTGTTAGATGATATTGGATTAGAAAAATTACTCGCCTTAGTAGAGGAGGAGCGTAAAGCATTAAAAGTAAAAACTTATAGCGTAAATAAAGAAATACTGGAAGATGAAATTGTTCCAGACTTTATACCAGATGAGCCTCTTGCTATAGCAGATGAAGGTAAGTATCAACGCTGGCACGACACAAACGTAATTGATCAAAAGCAAGAAGGTTTTTTTGGTGTTTATATCAAATTACCGTTGGGCAATATGTCATCGAATTTGGCGCGCGAGTTTGCTGATGTAGTTGATCGATTTGCTTCTAACGAATTACGCATTACAGTTAATCAAGGATATTTATTACGGTTTGTTCGCGCACAAGTGTT
>CAYNKN010000078.1:0-10783 GCA_964397805.1 uncultured Chryseolinea sp.
GTATGGCCAGAGGTTCTCGCTAGTATTCGAGAAGCAGGTATTGAAGCACTCGAAATTTTTAGAGTGGAAAACCGACTGTTCATGATCATAGAAGTAAACGATCTCTTTTCCTTCGAACAAAAGCACCAAGCTGACTTACAAAACGAGCGTGTTCAGGCATGGGAGAAATTAATGTGGAAGTATCAACAAGCATTACCGAATACTAAGCCTGGTGAAAAGTGGAGGTTAATGGATAAACTGTTTGAACTTTCTTAATATAGTAAAATTGCTTTTACCTTTTGTGGTAAAAATTTCTTAGCTAATCTTGCTCCTTCATTATATACCTCAAAAAATTTTATCAAAATTATTTTTTACAGGCACTATAAAGAATAAGGTCGTGTTTACTGAAAACATGTTTAGTTTTTAGGTGTAACACATTCATACTAAATAGATTTAATTTTAATGAGTAAGAATATGCAACAACGTAGAGTAGTAGTAACAGGTATAGGGGCGCTTACTCCATTGGGGAATTCTGCTCACGATTTTTGGAATAATCTGATTTCGGGAAAAAGTGGCGCTGCACCCATTACCCGATTCGATACGGAAAAATTTAAAGTAAAATTTGCATGTGAGATCAAAGATTATGATCCACTCCAGTATTTTGAGAAGAGTACTATTCGCAAAATGGATCCGTTTACTCAATATGCATTAATAACTGCGGATGAAGCCATAAAAGATGCTGCACTTGATTTAGATAAGATTGATAAAACCAGAGTTGGTGTTATTTGGGGTTCGGGTAATGGTGGTTTTCAAACATTTCAAAATGAAATAATTGATTTTGCCCGCGGAGACGGTACGCCTCGAATTAATCCCTACTTTATTCCTAAAGTCATTGTTGATATTGCTTCCGGTTGGATATCGATTAAGTATGGTTTTATGGGATTAAACTTTACAACGGTATCGGCATGCGCCACATCAACCACTGCGTTAATTGATGCGATGAACTATATTCGTTGGAATAAAGCGGACATCATTGTAACAGGTGGATCTGAGGCTGCTATTAATGAAGCTGGTATAGGAGGGTTCAGTGCACTCAAAGCGTTGTCAACACGTAATGATGATCCGGCAACGGCATCACGACCCTTTGATGTTGATCGTGATGGGTTTGTTATGGGCGAAGGTGCCGCGGCACTAATTTTAGAAGAGTATGAACACGCAAAGAATCGAGGTGCTACTATTTATGCAGAAGTAGCAGGTGGCGGTATGTCGGCAGATGCCTATCACTTAACGGCTACGCACCCAGAAGGTGCCGGTGCTATATTGGGTATGAAGTGGGCATTGGAGGATGCAGACTTATTGCCAACAGATGTCGACTACTTAAATCCCCATGCTACCTCTACACCAGTAGGTGATGAAAGTGAAATGAAGGCTGTGGCTAAGTTTTTCGGTGAGCACACAAAGCAAATGCACATTAGCGCCACTAAATCAGCAACCGGTCATTTGCTCGGTGGTGCGGGTGCTATTGAGGCGATCATTGCAATCAAAGCTTTAAAGGAAGGAATTATTCCACCCACTATTAACACAACGAATATTGATCCTATACTTCCAACAGGTTTAAACATTGTTATCGGTGCCAGCATAAAAAAAGATATACAGGTATCGATGAGTAATACCTTTGGTTTTGGTGGGCATAATGCAACAGTGGTGTTTAAGAAGGTATAGGTACCATACTGAGTGAATACGTTGTATGATGCTAGTTTTCTTAAAACCGCAACGTAAATACTGTTCGCACATCTGGTTCTGATTCCACACTAATAGATCCGTTATGCATTTGCATGATTTGTCGCGATAAGCTTAATCCAATACCCGAGCCTGTTCGTTTAGTAGAGTAAAAGGGCACAAAAATTTTATCGATAGCTTCTGCGATAATACCTGATCCATTATCGGTTACCTCTATTTTAACAACGTTTTCATGGTAATGCCCGATTAATGTTAAAGTAGGATCGGGAGTTTCTGCTAAAGCCTCAATGCCGTTTTTTAATAAATTAATTAATACCTGCTCAATCATTTCTACATCGGCTTGTATGGTTAGGTATTCTGAAGAGCAGGAGTAGTTAAAATTAATGGTGGTTTTTTTTAGCTCGGGTTTCATGAGCTGCGCAACATGATCAAGTAATTCTTTTAAACGAACAGCAACTAACTTCGGTTTAGGCAGTGAAGTATATTCGCGATAAGCATCAATAAATTTTATTAATCCACGGCTTCGGTTTTCAATTGTACTTAACCCTTCTTGCAAATCATCGGCTCCTTCTTCTTTTAGCTCATAGTGTTCTCCTACTTTTTTCATATCGTGATTTAAGACATCACGCAGTGTAGAGGTTAATGACGATATGGGTGTAATGGAGTTCATGATTTCGTGACGTAATACCTTTGTCAGGTTTTGCCATGCTTCTAGTTCTTGTTGCTGTAACTCGGGTTTAATATTTTGCAGCGTAATTAGTTTTACATCAATGCCGCGAATACGTAACTCGGTTGATTGAATGGTTAAATAAAGTTCGTGTTTCCCTTTGTACAATTCACTTTTACCCACTTGTACATGCTGTATGGCGTCATATAGTTTGGGGTTAAAATCTTGTAGCTCCCGAATATTTTTAATGGAAATAACACCTAAAAATTTCCGGGCGTTGGCATTGATTAATTGTACATTTCCTTCTGTATCGAACGATAAAATACCGGTTCGAACTTGCTGCACCACAGCGTTTAAGTATTGCCAATGTTCTTCTTTTTCAGAACGCGCTTTACGAAACGCTTCGAGCACTTCATTAAACGCTTCGTTTAGTTCCCGAAAACTTATTCCCAGTTTATTATCGGCTGTAAAGCCCGATATAAAATCAGAGTATTTTACTGATTCTAAAAAGCGTGTTAGCTTTCGGTTAGTCTGACTAATAAACCGAAAGATTTCAATAAGTTGTGAGATAATAATTACCGCTGTGAGGATGGCTGCAAATAGCATATTGGGTTTGCTAATCATATACATGAAAAGCCCCATGGTGCTCCCTAACAGGATTACCCGTTGAATAACGCGCGCTCTAAAATCTCTTAAATTCAACTTGTGGTAGTAAGTAAGGTTGTTTGTTATAGTTTAGGATGTTAGTTAATGGGTAAAGGTAAATTTTTTAAAAACGGGTATTTCAATTTCTTTTTAGCTGTAAACTTTAAAGTCCATATTTTTCTAACCTTCGGTACAAGGATGATCGAGTTAAGCCAAGTTCAGCGGCAGCTTGCGTAATGTTGCCATTGTATTTTTTTAAAACTTTTCTGATCAATAATTTTTCTACTTCTTCGAGATTGTATTGATCCAGACTGAGTTGACTATCTTCTTTGCCGGGAGAGGTATTGAAATTAAAATCTTCTGGCTGAATTGCCGAGGAACTACTTAAAATTACTGCGCGCTCAATGGCATGCTGTAATTCTCTGATGTTTCCTGGCCACGGATGTTTTTGCATCCGCGTAAGCGCGCTTTCACTTATTCGACTAATATTTTTTTCGTATCGGGTCGCGTATTGTTTAAGAAAGTGATTGGCTAGAAGCGGTATATCTTCCAATCGATCGCGAAGAGAAGGTATTTCAATTTCAATCGTATTGATACGGTAGAGTAAGTCTTGTCTAAAGCGGTTTTCTTTTACCATTTCGTAGAGTGGCATATTGGTAGCACAAACCAGCCGGATGTCGATAGCCGTTTCTTTATTTGCACCTACACGACTCACTTTTCTATTCTGTAACACAGTGAGTAGTTTGGCTTGCAAGGGCATGGAAAGATTGCCGATCTCGTCTAAAAAAAGCGTACCGCCATTTGCCATTTCTAAGCGGCCTGCGCGGTCATCTTTGGCATCGGTAAATGCTCCTTTTTTATGCCCGAAGAGCTCGGCTTCAAATAGTGTTTCTGTAATGGATCCTAAATCGACACTGGCAAAATTTTCTTTCTGACGGGTAGAATTCCGATGGATGGCACGTGCTAGTAATTCTTTACCCGTACCGTTTTCTCCGAGGATCAATACATTCGCATCGGTTTTTGCAACACGATCAATGGTTTGAAATATTTTTTGCATCGCACTACTTTGTCCGATGATTTCGCTGTAACGCTCGTTAAGCGCTAGATTAATTTCGTGATTTTTAATTTTTAGGTTTTCTATTTCATCACGCGATTCGCGCAACCGCATAGCCGAGTAAAGTGTTGCTAATAGCTTTTCGTTTTCCCAAGGCTTCAGCACAAAATCAGTAGCTCCGGCTTTTATAGCTTTTACCGCCATTTGAATATCACCATATGCAGTAATGAGCACCATAACAGCCGAAGGATCAATTTGTAAAATTCGTTCGAGCCAATAATATCCTTCACTACCACTACTTACATCTCGGGTAAAGTTCATGTCAAGCAGAATAACATCGTAATCTTCGTTATTCATTAAGGAAGGAATGGCTTCAGGATTTTTCTCCAAATCTACTTGTGCAAAGTATCTTTTCAGATGCATTTTAGCAGCCTTCAAGAGGTCTTCGTTATCATCAACAATAAGTATTTTTCCGTGCTTGATCTCCGTCATTTGGTATAATTTAAAAGCGAATAGTAATTAACACGCTGCCTTAGAGGGCAAAGGGTATACCGAACGCTTAAGTTGGGTAATCAGGGCAAAAATAAGGTATCGCTTGCAATGTTACGTTCGAATACGGACAGATACGTTCACATATGAACGAAGAAATTATGCCTTATCTACAGTTTATCGCTCAAAAAACCACATCCTGTACTTGGCACACTTGTTGGCAACTCCAATCAGTTATTGAATGAACCAGTTAAAATTGATTTTGCTGAATGGATAAGAAGATTGAGAAGAAAACTTGGACGATAAAACGTATTACCACTATAGCAGGTATTACTGCATTCGTTGGTTTTATAGGGTATCAGTTTATTTATGCTGATAGACGCTCCACGTTCAAAGTTGAAAAAGATAAAATAACCATTGCCGCAGTAAAGCGTGGTGTGTTCCAAGAATTTATTCCGCAAACAGGTATTGTTGAGCCTAGCCGCACAGTTTATTTAGATGCCATTGAAGGCGGTGTGATTAAGCGCGTAGTAGCCGAGAGTGGCCAGTTGTTAAAAGCCGGAGATATTATTTTAGAGTTAAGCAACCTTAATCGCGAGTTGGCAGTCTTAAGCCAGGAAGCGCAACTAAGCGAGAGTATAAACCGTACACGCGATACGCGACTCGGAATAACACGTAACGATTTAGAACAACGGCAAACACTAGCACTCATCGAAAATCAATTAGCTATACTGGAACCACAATACCACAGACAGAAACAACTCTTTGAAAAGAAATTGATTTCTAAGCAAGATTTCGAACGAACCGAAGCTGATTATAAATATAACTTGGAGCGAAAACGCATAACATACGAGGTGTACAAAAACGATTCGCTTAATAGACTTCGCCAAATACGAGAAATTAACACGGCTGAAAGACGCATGAGTTTGAATCTCGATGGTGTGGGAAGGATATTAGATAATTTGGTAATTCGTGCACCAATTGACGGGCAGCTTTCCCGACCACAATTAGATGTTGGGCAGAATATAAATAATGGCCAGCGGTTAGGACAAATTGATGTAGTAGGAAGTTACAAAGTAAAAGTGCCTATTGATGAATTATACTTACCACGTATTACTACGGGTTTGCATGCTACAACTTCATTTAACAATAAAGAATACGAACTATCTATTACGTACATCTATCCAACCATACAAAACGGAAGGTTTGAAGTAGATATGCACTTTACCGGTGAAGTACCTACTGGTATACGCAGAGGACAATCGCTACGACTTCGTATTGAGTTAGGGCAGTCATCCGAAGAGTTGCTCTTACCTGCTGGTGGATTTTATAAAGACACCGGAGGTAACTGGGTTTTTGTATTAGAGAATGACACCAAAGCAGTGCGGAGAAATGTACGTTTAGGAAGAAAGAACACTGAAAATTTTGAAGTGCTAGAAGGACTGAATCCCGGTGATCGGGTAGTAACTTCATCGTATGAAAATTTTGGAGATAATGAGGTATTGATCCTCAATTAGAAAATTAATAAGTAAAACCATTAACTCAAAAATATAACGCCATGATCCATTTAAAAAATTTAGAGAAAGTCTACACCACCGAAGAAGTAGAAACCACTGCACTCAACAACATTAACATTGATATTAAGGGAGGTGAATTCGTTGCCATTATGGGTCCTTCCGGATGTGGTAAATCAACATTGTTAAATATTCTGGGTTTGCTTGATAATCCATCGGGTGGCGAGTATCATTTTGGTGAACACGAAGTGGCTAAGTACTCAGAACGTCAACGAGCGCAATTGCGTAAAGGATCAATCGGTTTTGTTTTTCAAAGCTTTAATTTAATTGATGAGTTAACGGTATTTGAAAATGTAGAACTTCCGTTGCTTTACATGAAAGTTCCGGCTGCAGAACGTAAGCAACGCGTTGAAGAAGTTTTAGAGCGAATGAATATTATGCATCGCAGAAATCATTTTCCGCAGCAATTATCTGGTGGGCAACAACAGCGTGTGGCTATTTCACGTGCTATTGTAGCGAAGCCACGTGTAATTCTGGCCGATGAGCCTACTGGTAATTTAGATTCTACTAATGGTGAAGAGGTAATGAAATTACTATCGCAATTAAATGAAGAAGGCACTACGATTATCATGGTAACACACTCGCCATATGATGCCAATTATGCACACCGTATTATTAACCTGTTTGATGGTAAGGTAGTAACCGAAAATATTAAGGAGCAATTCCATATTTAAAATGTAGTAGACTTAGTTAATCGATTTAACAAAACAGTTTACGCGTATTCTTAATACTTATATATCGACATAATCAGGGAGAATCATCAAGCGATCGTGGCGGTCAGAAAAGCTTGATGTTCTCTCTCTGATTTAGCTTGGGCACACTGTTATAAGTTTCTTTATAAAAGGGCAAACTATCTGCTACGCGATGGCTCAATGAGCATTTTGCGAAGTTAGGAATGGATTGTTTGATCGTCTCGATGTAACAGGTGTTAGTGAATCCTTTTATGAAGTTATCAATTTTCTACTAGCCATATTTTTGTTCATCTACGCGTGCAACCTTTTCATTTAAAGTATAATCTATTTCGTATACGCTAACCTCATTAACATGATAAAGAACTATCTCCTCATAGCCCTACGAAGTCTTAAGAAAAATAAACTTTTTATCTCCATTAACATCATCGGATTAGCGGTAGGTATTGGTTGTTGTATTGTGGCATACTTTAATTGGGAATTCACAGCAACGTTCGATAATCATCATGTAAACAGGGAAAAAATTTATCGGGTAAGTTCGGTTCGTGAGTTCGAAGGTAAAACAACGTTGTTTGGTTTTGTTCCCATTCCACTGGGTGATATTATTAACCAGAATATCCCAGATGTTACCAAAGCTACACGGTACTCGTTGTCGTTTTCTGATTTTAAAATAGAAGATAATGTTTTTCGTGCTGATCTGGCGTATGTTGATCCTGATTTCTATGATGTATTTACAGTGGAGATGATTTATGGTAATACATCCGAGATAAAAGACAAATCGAATGTATTGCTTAGTGATGAGATGGCCACGAAGCTCTTTGGTAGTTTAGATGTAGTTGGTAAACAACTTACGCAAGTAGTAGGTACTACGGTAAAAGAAGTTACTGTAGGAGGTGTATTTAAAAGTCAGCCTAAGAATTCCAGTTTTAATGTACAGTCGTATATGCTCTACGATAATTATTTCGAAGAAGCGACAACTGTTTCCGAAACAGATTGGAAGTTTAGAAATACACTTTTTATTACGATTGATGATCCCAGTAGAAAAAGTATTATTCTACAGCAGTTGCAACCTTATCGCGAGAATAATAACAAGGTAAGAGAAGATTTTATTATTAAAGAATTCGTGTTGGATCCGTTTGAGGGAATGGCTAACCGCGATCAAGCGAACGATACTTGGTCTAATACACGCAGTGGGAATCCGCCTGCTGCAGTGGTAAGTCCTATTATTATGGCCGTATTAGTATTGTTAATTGGTTGCTTTAACATGACGAATACGGCTATTGCTATATCATCACGTAGGTTAAAAGAAATTGGAATTCGAAAGGTAATGGGAAGTATGCGCAGTCAGCTTGTGGTGCAGTTTATTGGAGAAACAACGTTGATTTGCTTTTTTGCTTTAGTGCTTGGTCTTCTCTTAGGTGAAGTACTTCTTTCGTCTTGGAATGCTTTATGGGTAGATATGAAGTTGACATCACACTATATGGATAACCCAGGGTTCTTGTTCTTTTTAATTGGTGTATTGGTATTTACCGGATTAATTGCCGGCAGTTATCCAGCTTTTTATATCAGTCACTTTGAGCCAGTAAGTATATTAAAGGGTTCTGTAAAATTTGGGGGCACCAATTATTTTACACGCACACTATTGGCTTTGCAGTATGCCATATCGCTTATTGCTGTAATCTTTGCATTTGCATTTTATGAAAACTCCACTTATCAACGCCATGTTGATTTAGGTTTCGATCAACGCGGTACGATCATCGCTTATGTTAATAATCAAAGTGAGTTCGATAACTATACACAAACGTTACGACAGCATGCGGATATTTTATCTATAGCTGGTTCGCAACACAGTATTTTTTCATCCCGCTATAACGATCCGGTAAAGTATGAATCTAAATTATTGGAGGTAGATATAATTGATGTGGGTGATGAATATTTAAAGACTATGGGGCTTACCTTATTGAAGGGACGCGATTTTATTAAGGATTCAGAAACAGATCGAAAAGAGTCAATTATTATTACGGAAAAGTTTGCCGCTAGTTTTGGATGGGATGATGCAATAGGGAAGGAAATTAGTTGGATGGATACGGTAAAATTATTTGTTGTTGGTGTAGTAAAGGATGTATACACACAAGGTTTATGGCGCGAAATGGAGCCGATGATGATCCGTTATACAGCCCCAGAAAATTATACACACGTAATTGTCAGCGCTCCAATGGAGAAGATAGTTGCTGTAAATTCATTTATGGAAGGCGAGTGGAAACAAGTGTTTCCTAATCGGATGTATAATGGTCGCTACTTATCAGAAGGAATGGTAGAGGCGAATACGGTAAATGACAACATCGTTAAGATGTTTGGTTTTATGGGCGTAGTGGCACTCATACTTTCTGCTACCGGATTGTTTGCGTTGGTTTCGTTAAACATTATTAAAAAAATGAAAGAGATTGGTGTTCGGAAAGTTTTAGGCGCTTCAGTTACGAACATCACGCGAATCATCAATACAGAGTTTGTTATTATACTCTTCATCGCCTCGGTGTTAGGTTCAGTAGCTAGCTATTTTGCTGTTGATTTGTTAATGGATAGTATTTGGGATTACTATCAACCTGCTACTATTGTTGCTTTTGTTATTTCTATTATAATTCTATTTAGTATATCACTGGCAACTATTGGCTACAAAGTTTTTAGTGCTGCTTCTATGAATCCCGTTAATACACTGCGCAGCGAATAAATATAAATGAAGTATGTTGTAACCTAACGGATGGGTATTCGTCATACACTTCATAAAGTTTGTAATAACCACTAACACTACTTTTTATTATGTTAAGAAATTATTTCATCGTAGCGATACGTAATATTTTAAAGCATAAATTTTTCTCTGCCATTAACATTGCCGGTTTGGTAATTGGTCTCACCGCTTGCTTATTGATTGGCTTGTACATAGCAGATGACCTGAGTTATGATACGTTTCATACTGATGCCCATCTAATTTATCGAGTAGGATTACATGGTAAACTAGCAGGACAGGAAGTTCATACAACAACTACGAGTAATCCCCTTGCCGAGGCGTTAGTAAAAGAAGTGCCTGGTGTAGAAGGTGCTGTTCGCGTTTGGAATCGTAGTAACATCATCGTGAAGCATGAGCTTATAAGCTTTATGGAGGAGGATGTGGTAATGGTTGATTCTAATTTTTTTGAATTTTTCACCTTTCCACTTATAGAGGGCGATCCTTTTACGGTGTTGCGAGAACCTAATACATTGGTGTTAAATAAAACAACAGCAAGAAAGTATTTTGGTGATGAACCCGCTGTTGGAAAGATACTGTTAGTAGGTAATGACAATCAAGCTTATAAAGTTACAGGTGTGTGTGATGTAGTTCCGCACAATTCACATTTTAAATTTGATATAGTACTATCTGGTTCCCACCATAATTTTTTTAAGGAATTGTCATGGTTGAACAATTCGTTATTTACCTACTACCGAAAAAATCCGAGTACATCGGTTAGTGATATTGATAGCAAGCTTCAAGTGCTGACTATTAAAAATGTGGGTAGTGAGTTGGAAAAGTTTTTGGGTATGAAGTTCGAAGACTTTATAAAAGATGGAGGTGCATATAGCTACTTCTCTTTTCCGATGACAGATACGCATCTATACTCCTCGCATTTAGATCATGACTCAGAAGCCAATAGCGATATTCAGTATGTGTATGTGCTGGCTGTTATCGGACTTTTTATTCTCGTTATTGCGTGTATTAATTTTATGAATTTGGCCACTGCACGTTCTGCTGGAAGAGCAAAGGAAGTGGGCTTGCGAAAAACATTAGGTTCCTATCGTGGGCATTTAATTGCTCAATTTTTATCAGAGTCAATGCTCTACACACTCTTGGCCGCGGTTATATCTATTCTTGCTGTATTTATTTTACTTCCATCGTTTAATTTACTGGCGGGCA
>CAYNKN010000079.1:0-10764 GCA_964397805.1 uncultured Chryseolinea sp.
AATTGCCCCTGTTGGCGAAAGTGCTTGCTTGCAGCGACTCAATATCGAGACAATTTGTTCTTCAGAGAAACAATCCAAAAACTGACTCATCCAAATGGCATCGAATCCCACCGGAAAAGGCTGGGATGCATCCAATACATTGCAGGCATAATACTGCACGCGATCTACAACTTCGTCTGACGATAATTGCTGTTTCGCCATCGCCAACTGGCCGGGTAAATCCATTAGTGTAACCTGAACGTCCGGATTATAAGCGAGACACTTACGTGCCCACTTACCGGTATTACCACCAATGTCTAACAAATTAGTTGGTTGCTGAGCAAATACCAGGGGCAGTGCCTGCTCGAATGAAACATCGGAATAAAAATGATCGAAACTAAACCAGCTCTTTTGCACCTGTTGAGGTAATTGCGCAAGTGCCTCATAGATGGTAGGCCAGTTGCCAAATACTTTTAATCCCTCTGGTTTTGCATTACGGATACTCTCTTCCAGATGAAACATTCCCTGATAACACACATCGTGGGTAAAGTCCATATTGGCACGCGTTAGGTCGTCATGCAATAGAAACCAGGCAGTTTTGGTAGTCTTATACAAATCGTCATTAACTGTTACTAAGCCCATACCTAAGCCCGCTTCTAGCAAAACACGAACGCCATAATGCGGTAAGTTTACGTTTCGTACAATGTCTTCCAACGTAAGTCCGTGCGGATTGCTTTCTATTACCTGCAAGATGCCGCTATCGCGAAGCACTCGCGAGGCTTGAAAAACGATGGGCGCAAAGGCAATCCATTGAGCCTGTTCTTTCGCCTCTAAAGCAGAAGCTGTATCTGTTTCGAAAAAATTCATGAGCTGCTATTTCACGCGTTCTACTACTAAAGCTGCATTACATCCGCCAAAACCTGAAGCTGTTTTTAAAAACTGATGTATGGTTCGCGGTTCAACTTTACGACAAATATTTATTTCTTCCGAAACACCATGCGTTTCATACCCACAGGTGGGCAACGTTTCGGCATGCTCCATACTTTTAATCCCCATAACTACCTCCACGAGTCCGGCTGCACCTAACGTATGGCCAAAATGTCCTTTCAAACTATGTGTGGGTATGTTGGCTAGTCTGGCATGCGTAAACGCTTTTGATTCCATCTCATCATTATACAGCGTAGCGGTTCCGTGGGCAGAAATAAAATCAATGTTTTCGGGTTGTAATCGCGCAGCTTGCAACGCATGCCCTATTGCTGCCGATAATTCATGACCAGTTCGAGAAGGACCAGAAATGTGATTTGCATCATTACTTAATCCGGCTCCAGTTAACCGAATACGTGGTGAAAAACCAAGTACTTCTGGCTTTGCAGATACTACCATAGCAGCAGCCGCTTCGCCTAAATTGATACCCTTGCGGTGTGCATCGAAAGGCCGACAAGGTTCATCGCTTAACGCCTGTAAACTTTGAAAGCCAGAAATAACGAAGTGACTTAGTACATCAGCACCCACTACCACGGCATGATCATAGTGGTTCGACTCAATCCATCGCTTGG
Organism: uncultured Chryseolinea sp.; assembly: GCA_964397805.1. Classification (GTDB taxonomy): domain Bacteria; phylum Bacteroidota; class Bacteroidia; order Cytophagales; family Cyclobacteriaceae; genus Chryseolinea. Next base: position 1,536 of record CAYNKN010000079.1, read on the forward strand.
CAGCTATGAGCGCCAATACGCCTGAGATACATGCGTTGGAAACAACCAAGCCGTGTTTGAAACCAAATTGTTGTTGTAAAAAATTTGCCGTACTGTGCAGTGCAGGTCGAATTTGTTGATGAGCCGGATGTTGGAGCTCGTCCACATTACCTTTGGTGGTTGATAAAATAAATAGTGTGCGTGCTGCCGGAAGCGAAATCTGTTTAAGCACTTCTTGTAAAGCCAGTGTACAGAGAAATTCAAACCGAGTGATGGATTGATCGTGATGAGGGATTATACATTTCCCTACAAAAAGTTTTTGATCACTCCATGCCTGATTATGCACTTCTGTAATACCGGATATACCGCGTTTTACATGCTGATAATTTTCTTCGCTCGTTACGCCTAATGGCGACACCACACTATCTGCGATTGCCCATACTGATCTCATCGCACTAAAGATTCCATTTGTTTTTCCAGTCTTCGAAAAAAGGAGGTACAGTAAGTTGTAGATCAAAAGACTTAAAGTCAACAAAAACCTGTAGCGAAGAACCTTCTGCTACCACTTGTTTTTCGCGCGACTCAAAAATTTTATACTCGAACTTTAGTTTAGCAGCAGCTTGCGGAATGTATGTTGTTTCAACAATAACTGTATCGCCATAGCGCAACGGTTTTTTGTAATCGCAAGCAATAGAAACCACCGGAACGGCTAAACCATTTGCATAGAAATCCAGATAAGAAACACCATATTCTTTTCCAAAAGCCTCACGGCCATCTTCGAAATAGCGCACGTAATGTCCATGCCATACAATGCCCAGCGGATCTGCTTCATTAAATCGAATAGTAACTTCAGTTAGATTTTTGAGCACACGTTACAGGTTTATGGGCGGTAATGTTTCTTGCGCCACATTTCAAATTCTTTTTTATTCATCTTCTCTAAGATTCCATAAATCGCTCCTGCCCAAAAATTACGCATACCGAAACCCTTAGGAGCCGCCATCATATGCTCAGTAAAAAGTACTTCTTTGGTATTGGTATTAATAAATGTTACCCATATAGACGCCTCCATATTAAGCTTGCTAAAGCTTTCTACCACAAACATAAGCGCGATACCGGATACATTGCCGAAATCATACCCTGCTACAATTTCTTCGATATCAGTTGGTTTCAAGCGTAAATAATCACGCTGTGCATCCGAATACATAGCTAACACATCGAGTTCGGCATTGTTCGCATTAACTATTTCGGTAGCATTCGTAACCTTAGCCCTATCGATTGCTTTGGCGATATCATACTTGTTTGATTCTATTAAGATTAACGAGTTCCATGAGTCAATTAAACGATGGATGTCTGATTCTGACCCTAGGCGTTCGCGATCGCCCAAAAATTTAGCCTTTGTAAAATCGAGACCGAGCCACGTTACTTCAACATCTTTTTTAAAGACATCACTACGTGTTTGCGCATGAGCAGTTATCAGACTCAACAAAAAGAGAATAAAAAAGGAGGATTTTGTTTTCATGTTTTACGAGTGTTTAATTTTAATGAAGTCGCTGGTGTTGTGCCACTATTATCATTTTTGAGTGAATTCAGTGCATCACAATTTCACGAGTTACTATTCAATTCAAGTGCTTATGGTTATGTAAAAATTAACGGTTATATCAAACGCTTATTTTCTACGATTCGATTTTAGCAAAGATGCGCATTTCACAAGAACAGCAAAGTTTACCATCATATTCTACTTTCCCTTCTACTACGGTAAGTTCTAATACTTTATTCGTTACCTGCACCGAAGTTTTAATAGTTGCCTCAATCGGGGGAAGCGAATGAATCTCCAGATTTTTAATGGCCGCTATGTAACCAATAGGTATGGGCACATTTCGTTGAGCGCATTGATAGCCAACCTGAAGGGCAGCGGTTTGCGCAATATTTTCTACTAGACCGGGCTCGATAAAACAACCATCATCAACAAAAATATTAGTTGATTCAATCAGCAGTTGGGTAATCGCGTGGTTATCGCTGGCCTCCACCAGCTTGTGTACCATCACCATCGGATCGCGCTGGGGTATGTATTGCGTTATATCGTTTTCTGTTGCCAGCATGCAGTTTTACGTTCGTGAAAAGGTGGCTATTAATTTTCCCAAAAATTAAAATAATTAAACCATTGTTGTGGGTACATCTTAATTTTTTCTTCGAGTTGCTCAACAAAGGTAGAAGACAATCGATGAATGAAGTCACGTTTTGCTTCTGCTGGCTCGCGATAGAGTAGTTCACTTCCATAAAAGTGATAATGTGTGGTTGATTCTTTAAAAGCAAAAACAATGGATACCGGCACTTGAAAACTGGCCGCTAACAAAAATGGTCCCTCAGGAAATTTTGCATCGGTTCCCAAAAAAGTATGTGTAGCAGTTTTGTTGCCCTCCAAAAATCGATCGGCATGCAAACAAACTAATCCGTTTTTTTGCAATGCTTCACCAATAGCATAAACGTGCGAGAGGTCTTCTTTTATGGGAATAACCGTAAACTTTCTCGCTCCGGTAACGGTCTCTAAATAGTTTTTAATTCGTGCGTGCTCGGCATCTACCATCACCACATAAATGGGTGCGTTAATTCGCTGCAATAAATGCCCGGCTATTTCCCAATTTCCAACATGCCCGCTAATTAAAATACCCCCTTTGCCCTGCTCCACCATTTTATGCAAATTGGTTTCCCCATCAAAGTCGAATGTAAATGTATTGGGTATGCCTGCCATCATTACCACTTTATCGATAAGTGTCTGCCCAAACCAAAAATTAGTTTTATAAATACTGAAGAGCGCTTTTATTCGACTATACCGGTGCCGATCGCGATAGTATCGGAAAATAGGTTTGGATGAATTCCAAGAAAAAAGAAAAAAGTAAAGCGCTACAAAATATAATAATCCGTAAGCAGGGCGAACACCCATGTAACGAAGAATAAAAACGAAAATACGGAGGCCAAGCGGAGTAGTTTTTGATTTACCCTGCCACTTCGTGTTCATCTGTTAATAATTTTATTTAAGTAGACAGATGGAACCGCGTACAAATTAACATCGCTGTTAGTGAACACCGTGTATAGTTGTTTCATCAGGATGAAACCTTTTCGCCTACACGATTAATGACGTATTCGTAAAATGACTGAAATGTACTGATAGAGGCGAAGTCTTCTGGTTTTACTTTAAATCCGAAATTACCCTCAATCACCACTACTAAATCGATGTAATCGAGGCTATCCAGTTCCAAGGTTTCTCGAAGATTAAGCTCCGGTTGGATTTTCTCCGGCTCCACTTCAAATTCATCTACCAGGAACCCATTGATTTTTGTTATGATTTCTGCGTTTTCCTTCATAAGTCTCTCCACTTCTTAACAATTAAAGTCGAATTTGTTCCTCCAAAACCGAAAGAATTCGACAAAAATACGTCAATATTTTTATCAACGGTCTTGGCCATAATATTCAGTTTGGCCGAATCTTCATCGGGGGTTTCAAAATTGATATTCGGGGCAATAAATGATTCCTGCATCATAAGCATGGTGTAAACTATCTCGCTGGCACCGGCCATCCAACATTCATGCCCTGTCATTGATTTCGTTGAGCTAACGGGGGTATTTACTCCACCAAAAACATCAAAAATAGCTTTTGCTTCACTGGCATCGCCAGACGGTGTGGAGGTAGCGTGTGCGTTGATGTAGTCAATTTCGGATACGTTTAATCCGGAGCTTTTCATGGCCATACGCAACGAACGAGCGGGTCCCTGCACACTGGGGTTTGAAATGTGTTCTCCATTAGAAGAAAATCCATAACCAATTACCTCGCCTAAAATAGTGGCGCCACGTCTTTTGGCAGACTCCAAACTTTCTACAATTACAGTGGCTGCACCTCCACTGGGGACTAATCCATCGCGATGTTTATCAAAAGGTCGGGATGCTGCGGCTGGATTGTCTTCACGAACAGAAAAAGCACCAAGTGCATCGAAATTACCCATCGAAAAGATGTTGGTTTCCTGTGCACCGCCACAAATGATGCAATCTTGCATGCCATTTCGAATAAACATAGACGCTAATCCAATGGCATGCGAACCACTGGCACAAGCCGCACTAACGGTAAAATTTATGCCTTTCAATCGGAAAATAGTGGCAAGGTTCATGTTAACGGTCGAGTTCAGTACCTGAAAAACAGATCCCGAGCCTACCATCATCGTATCTTTTTTCTCGCGGATAATGTCAATTGCTTCAATAACTGGCTGCGCGGAGCTGTCATTACCGTAAATGATTCCTATTTCATGCTGATCGATAAAATCTTGATCTAGTCCGGCTTGCTTTAAGGCTTCGGTTGTGGCGAGATACGCATATTCACCTTGTTCGGGTAACATTACGCGAGCGCGTCTATCTAAAATACCTTTTAATACAGGTCGCTCTACATATCCGGTTAAGCCCGAACGGTAGCCCATTGCCTTGCGCTGGGCATCCAGTATTATACCCGACTTACCTGTGTATAGCGACTGCTTAACTTCTGCCAGGTTTTTACCTATGCACGAATAAATACCCAAACCTGTAATAACTACTCTATTCATTAAAACACCGCTATAATTTAATGATCCGTGTCGTGCCTATGGTTATAATCGGCATGCATACTATATTTTACAAAAATAAATTTTAAAATGAAAAATAGGTAGCGTGTGTTATTAAGCTTTCTACACAAATACCCTATATCTTCTACTTTTACTAGTATGATTAAACCTATAAACCTCCGGTAATTGATAGTACTGCTCCGGTAATGTACGATGCCTTAGGCGATACCAAAAAACCAACCGCATGCGCAACTTCTTCGGGCTCCCCAAATCGTTGCATAGGTATTAATCCTTTTAATTCTTGCTCGTTCAACTCTTTCGTCATATCGCTTTTAATAAAACCAGGCGCAACCGCATTTACCGTTACCCCTCTTCGGGCTACTTCTTGCGCTAAAGCCTTAGTTGCACCAATTACACCGGCTTTAGCAGCTGAGTAATTTGTTTGTCCGGGCATGCCTTTAATGCCCGATATCGACACCACACTAACCACTCTGCCATAACGCTTGGTGAGCATGCCGGTTATAACTAAGCGCGTAACATAATAAAAGGCATCGAGACTAGAACCCAAAACACCTTTCCACTGATCGTCCGTCATCCACATCATGAGCGCATCCTGACGAATACCAGCATTATTAATCAATACTTCTATAACATGCTCTTTGTGTTGCTCCAACCACGAGCCCAAAACTGCATCAGTAGCGGCTTTGTCCGAAACATCAAATTTCAATAGGATAGCCGTAACGTTATACGCGCGAACCAAAGCAGCAGTATGTTCGGCTTCTGCATCATTACTCTTATAATTAATCAATAGGTTGTATCCCTGCTCCGCTAAGGTTACACAAATTGCGCGGCCAATACCACGAGAACCACCGGTAACTAAGGCATATTTAGTTGACATGCTGATGTTGATTTCGGATTGAACATGTAGTAGTCACTATTTGATTACTTAATTAAGTAGTCGTATTAAAGATTAACTTGATTAGCCAGTTTGATTAAGTAGGTGCGTACAGCCTTCACATCTTGATAGCGCGGTTTATCAATTGTAATTACTTCACTAATCTCGCGTACTTCGTGATAAACCGTGGCCGCAAAAGTGGATAATCGTGGCTGACACTTTAAGTAATCGATGGCTTGCATAAGCGCCAATAGTTGAACCGCCAATACATCAAAGCTATTATCAATTACTTTACGCGTAATAAGTGCTGCATTGCAGCCCATGCTCACGATATCCTGATTGTCATTGTTATTCGAAATACTATGCAAATACATGGGAAACGATAAGGTTTGATTTTCGGCTGTAGTAGAAGTAGCCATAAACTGCATGCCTTGTAACCCAAAATTCAAGCCCAGTTTTCCGAGGTTGATAAAAGGTGGTAGCTTTTGATTAAGCTTATCATTTAACAGATAATTCAATTGTCGCTCCGAAAGCATGCAAAGCTTGGTAGTAACAATTTTTAATTTATCCATAGCCAGAGAAACATAATCACCATGAAAATTACCACCGTGATAAACGTTTTCGTGTTCTACATCAATTACCGGATTATCATTAACCGAATTCACTTCATCTTCTAACACCCGCTGAACTTCTGCTAACGTATCGTAAACTGGCCCAAGAATTTGAGGAACACAACGCAGCGAATAATATTCCTGTACTTTATCGGTAAACACCGCCTCTTCAATTTGGCGATGATACAAATGATCAGGTCTCTTACGCACGAGTTTACTATCGGCTAAGAGGGAGCGCATAGCTTCAGCAATTTTTGATTGACCCGGATGATGTTTTACCTGATTTAATTCTTGTGAGAAGTGATCGTCAAACGACTTCATTAACTCGTTAGTAATAGCCGACAGCGCTACTGTGCAACGAAGTAAGTAGCTGGCATGAATGTGATTAACCATGCCAATGCCCGTCATGGCAGATGTACCATTCATGAGCGCTAAACCTTCACGAAGGTGAATTTGCAAAGGCTGTAAACTGTGGGCTTTTAAAATTTCATCAGCTGGTTTCCATTCTCCGTTTTCTAATAGTTCACCTTCGCCAATCAGATTTAATGCTAAATGTGCCAACTGCACTAAATCGCCACTAGCGCCAACTCCCCCTCTTTCTAAAATGTAAGCACTAATATTTTTATTTATTAATGCGGTAATTAATGCCACAGCAGATGGATGCACACCCGATGCCCCTTGCATTAAACTATTTAACCTCGCCAACATGGTGGCTTTGGATAAATCGGGGGTAATGGGTTGGCCTGCTCCGGCACTATGACTGCGTATGAGGTTGTATTGTAGCTGACGCTGATCTTCTTCGCTGATTTTATACTGTGCCATTGGCCCCAGCCCGGTATTTATACCGTAAATGATTTTATCCTTGGCATACTGGGTTAAAAAGGTAAAGCAACGTTCTACCTTTTCCAGAGCGCTCGCATCCAATTCAATGTTTTCTCCTTGATAGAGAACACGCTCAAAATCTGCAACAGACAGTCTCTTTTTTCCGACTGTAATCATAAAAGGTCAGTAAGTTAGTTTTCGCCCAAGGTAATCGCGCGAAAATAACAAAGACGCTCTAATAAATACAGGCATTACCATATTATGATCGCGTTTTGTTTAACAACAGCCTGCCTAACTGCCCTTACCAATACTGGAACATGAAACAAAAGAAAAAATTATTCTGCGTACTCTTCACTAAAGTATGTGTATTGCCTGTTTTCCTTACGGGATGGATAGGTTGTACTATTTTAAATTTTCTAAGCGTTGCTGGAGGTTTTGAATACGCGCGAATAGTTCCTGCTGAACCGTTAGCATTTGTTCAGGAGTAAGATCAGGTTGCTCTGCATGGCGGTGGTGATGTTCGCCTTCTGGGTGATGATGCGCTTCATTACCTGGAACCTCAACCAAATCATCCTCCCATGCTTTTATGGCACTGTGTAGAAGCACTACTGAATCTTGTGCGATGGTTGTATCACTCGCCAGTAGTTTTAGTTCTTCTTCTAATTGTTCTGCTAACGCGATGGCTTCGTTATGAAGTTTAGCAGCTTCGGTGAGTAATTTTTTATCGTGGGTAGATTGCACCGAACAACCTACAAACACCACGACCATCATAAAGTAAAAGTAATTTTTCATTGCGTAAGATTATTTTGATGTAACTCGAATAGCCTGTCCGTTATAGAATACTAACTATAAACAATACTTCTCAGTTTACAACCAAAGAAGCATTTGTCAGTATAAAATTCATGTGATTTATATCGGTCTCGTTTAATTTTAAAATACCTTTTACGGTAATTACCTGATCGGATTTAAACCGAGGAGCTTTTTCTGTAAACACAATCTCCACTACTGACTCTGGCCCTGCTCCACCACAAAAGAAGCACATGGAATACGGGACCTTCGATAAGATAATAGTCTTGCGATCGGACAAATCAAGCGGTAGGTAATGTCCGCGCAGGATAAATTCTTTTCCTTCGCGAGCGCGAATACCTGAATCAAAAAATGGACTTAAATAGTACTCGTTATATTCCGCAAAAAATTTCTGTATAAATTTTACTTTTGCCAAAATAGCCCAGCCATCTTCCGAATTACTAAGCGGTTGCATGCTTGTAGATACCGAGGCCAAAGACATCCAAACAAGAATACGAGCAAGTATCATCATGAACTTATTACCAATCTTGATTGTCGAATACTCTTGAGTAAACGCCAGTTAATAAAATGGGCTGAGGCAACGAGCGTTGCACCGGCTGACGTCAAGGATATTTCCCAAACCTCGTTGATATCAAACCGACTCAGCCCAATAACTAGTATACCCAAACAGAAAACTGCTATGGCCGTAAATTTTCTATGATGTTTAATGTATGCGGGAAGCAGCGAAGCGATGCCCAAGAAAGCACTTAGGGTAAGGATGCCCGCTTCAAACAACGGAGCTTCTAATAGAGCAAGACTACTCATAGAAGTTACTGTTATTAAAATGGGTAAAATCAGGCAGTGTGCTGCACATAACATGGAGGTAGAAAATCCGATAACATCCCATGACCATTGATTGAAGAAAGCGCGCATATTCATAATGTGTTACAAATATGAGGAGTTGAATCATTAAATGCAACTAAGTTGCATTTAATGATTCAACTTTATTAAAATAAAAAAGTCAGGTGCTAGCCCGACCTTTTGATGTAATTATGATAAGTAGTCTATTACTCTGAAATATCTACTTACTCACCAATGTAGCCTTTTCGATAATGAAATTTACATGATCAATATTATCAGCATTGAGTTTAAGTATGCCCTTTACAGTAATTAAATCATCTACCTGAAATTTAGGAGTTCCTTTTATAAAAGAAACTTCCGCAATGGACTCGGGGCCACCACCTCCACAAAAAAAGCACTGACTCATGGGATACTTAGAAAGTATAATGTAGTTGCCATCTTCTGGCGCAAACGGAACATAAAAACCCTCTATGGTAACTTCCTTTCCTTCTAGCGCTTTTATGGCAGCCGGAAAGTTGGGATAAAATAAATACTCACCTAACTTCTCGTAGAACTTCGGTTCAAACTTTGTTTTTGCAAACTCATTCCACATATCCACTTTGGTTTGTGCCAAAGAAGGTGTTGCTACCACGGCCACTAACCATACTAACCCAATTATTATCTTATTCATTTTCATGTCCCTCATTAGAATTA
>CAYNKN010000080.1:0-10742 GCA_964397805.1 uncultured Chryseolinea sp.
GTTAAGCGATGCATTGGCGGTTAGTTTAAATGTTGGTCGATGCCAAGCATCTGCCAATTCATCGGTATTGTAGCCGTAGAAATCACCACGAAGCATGAACTTAGCAGTTTCTGATTGAGCATAACTTAAAGCAGCATAAAAATTAGTTCTTCGGGTATCTCCTCTGTCGTACACAACATCAAACTTGTTCGCTAAGCCCTCAGGTGAATTTTGGTAGAAGTATAAGTTGCGCAAAGTTGCAAACGACATACCTGTATGTGCTGCTACTTTATTCCCTAAACGTGCATTGAATCCAGCACTAAACTCCAGCAATTTATTCGTATGAAAGATGGGCACATTTGGTGCAAGCCAAAGGTTTTCATAACTCAGCGATTTAAGTGATACTTTTTCCATGCCACCACTTAATGATGCCACTGCATCAACCGATGGACTCAATGCATAGGTTGCATTTAAGTCGGGATAAATATGTAGACTCTTAGAATCAATCGTATCGTTTTCAAATGCTACTATCGCACCAGCACTTACGCGAAGATCTTCTATTGGAACAAATTCATAAGCAGCACCTACCGAGAATAAGCTCCTTGGTTTGAGATCTATTTCTGCATCCTTACGGGAAATCAAGGCATAGTCACCACGTATACGAATTCTTGATTCATCATTAATCGTATAGTGCGATTTAAAGTAGACATCCACCTCCGATTCGCGTGCATCGTACTTATCAAACAAATAACTAAACGATCCACCTAGCGTGTAAGCAAAATCAGCATTACGGGCATTGGCTACTTCGCCACCTAGTGAAAATAAACCAAATGATTGTCGGATAGCACTGGCTTCTATTTCTGTTCCTTCGGGATAGCCATAAAAGTGTGTTGATCGATTTTCAAAACCCACATTACCAGAAAGCGCTAGTACGTCACTAAAAGTTTTGCCGAAAACAGATATACCTGATGCACCGCTTCCAGAATTTTTACCATCTACTGGCCCTCTCAAAGAACTATTAATATACGCATGAGCGCCTACGAGTTTATTCTTATCACGCCTAGAATTAAAGTAACCTTCTAATAAGGGTGATACATAATTACCAAATCCAGCTCGCACATAACCACCATAAATCTTCGGTTTGGTTTCTGCTTTTAGTTTAAGCGGACGAATTTGTGTAGTGATTTGTGGCGCTTGAATAGTAAACGATTGGAAGTCGTAGGTAATGGGTGGCTTAATGGGTTCTGAAGGGCGTGGTGGAATTTTTTCAAAATTACGAATTGCCTGAGGCAAAGTAATTTGTCTCTCCTTTATAATTTCAATTTGTACTGACTCGATCTCACCTTCTGTGCCCCACTCCTGCGCAAATACAAATGAAGTAGTAATTGCAAAAACAAAAAGTTGAGCCAATAGTGCTCGCCCGATCTTAATCAGCATTGTATGTTGAAATGATGTATGCGAAATTGTTACAGTTATCATATATAGTTGATCGCAAAAAATGTTAACGATTATTATCTAGTGTATCTTCTTCTACCTTATTCTCCTTTGCGGCTTCACGCTGATCAAGCTGTTCCAGTTTTCGCTTAGCTTCGTCTTTCACCGTTTGAAGTGGGAAGTTTTCTAAGGACTGAAGTGTTGCGCGGGCTTGAAAAATATCGTCCATACCTACAAAGTTGTCTGCCAGTAATAAGAATGACTTCCCTACCCAACTTTCGTATGATGCGAAATCCTTATTTAAGCTAATCAATGTTTCATAACACTGCTTATATTGTTTTTGAAGATAGAGTGTTTGCGCTAGTAAGTATTTTGCTTCTGCCCCAAATTCATCGCGTGCTGTATTTAAGGTATTCAAAAACTCATCCTTAGCGCCTTCGTAATCGCCTCGGGCAAAAGCTGTTTTACCTAAGTACAACGAAGCTTTGTTTTGTGCTTCTGCGTTTACGTTACCACGTTCCAAAATAATTTTGGCATACACATCGGCAGAATCGTACTGGGCCATTAAATAGAAAGACTCCATCAATCCCGACCAGGCATTATACTTTTCTTTTTTATTAACAGCTAATCGTTCTAAACGATGATAAGAAGCAATACTTTCCGCATACTTGCCGGTTCTAAATTCAATTTCTGCAACGCGTGCTACTACTCTACTGCCCATCGTAAATGTCATATCATTACTTAAATCTTTATAGATTGGTAACGCTTTATCAAAAGCACGTAACCTAAAGTGTGACTCGGCCATGTAATAACGTGCTTCTTTTACATTTCCTGATTGCGGATAGTTTGCTAAAAATCCTTCCAACGCAACAATGGCTTTTTGATATTGTTGATCGAAGTACAAATTCTTAGAGGTTTCATATTCCAAACTCTCTAATCCCTTATTTTCCGGGTTAGCTTTTTTGAACTGTGCCAGGTAGTTATCAAATTCGCTCGATCTGCCTGCAATAGTTAATACTTCCTGAAGTGGCAAGAGTGCTTCTTGCGCGAGCGGATGCGTTGGGAATTGTTTAATCAATGCTGAATAATCCGATATCGTTCTATCGTATTGCTTTAAGTTAAAGTAACACGCACCACGTCTCATAAAAGCATACGGAAGGAATCTGGAGTTTGCTCCTTCTCGTATCAACTGCGTAAGTGTTTCTGATGCTAATTGGTAGTTGCCTTGTTCAATATCAAACTGGGCATTTTGAAAAAGTGCTTCATCGCGATATTGAGATTTTGGATATGCCCGCACTAGATCGGCCAACGCCTTTTTCGAGTCGGTATACTTTCGTTGAATACCATAAATTACACCTGATTGAAACAACACATAGTCGTTGTCGGGCGATCCCAACGTACGAGCTTTGGTATATTGAGTAAGCGCTTCATCATACTGTTTGCTCACGTAATAGCAATCCGCTAAACGTATAATGCCATCAGTATAATTAGGTGTATTTTTATTACCCTTGTTTACAAATTCCTTAAAACTAAAAAGTGCCTTATCGTATGCTTTGAGATTGAACTGTGCGTAACCTAAGCCATAGCGCGTCTTCAACATCACGTCCGCTTCAACGGCACTCCCCAACCCCACTACCCGAAGATAGTGAGTCGCGGCTTCATCGTATTTTTTACCAATAGAGTACGCTTCACCATTCCATAAACTGGCCAGCGCTACATAATTTTTGTCGATAGGATGATCGAGTGATTTAGAAAAATAGATAACCGCTTCGGCATAATCGTTTTTATTAAAAAGCTCAGTTCCTTTTAAATAGGTAGCCTTTTGATACGCCTGATTAATGTATTGATTTCGATTGGGTAACGCCTCAATGTATTCTATGGCTTTATTATAGTTGTTACCATTTACATACGCCTGTGCTAGTAACTCTTTTACCTCTCCTATATGTTTGCTCGATGGGTACGTCTTTAGAAAATTTTCAAATTCATTAATAGCCTGATCCGGTTTGCCGGCATCATACGAAACCTTAGCAAATTGAAATAGACCCTCTTCGGCTAAGGTAGCATCTTTGGGGTTTTTCCGTGCATAGTCAAAAGCATTTAATGCATACGGCTTATTACCTTGTTTCAGATAAAGAATACCCAAGTAGTACGATGCGTAATAACTCACGGTGTCTTTAGCAGCGGCAGCTTTATCGAGGTATGCAATGCCTTTTTCTGTATTGCCAGCCGCGTAGTTGGCGTAGCCTGCACGATACAAAAGCGCAGTTTCTGCTTTGGCGTTACCCTCAAAATACTTTTCATACGAATCAATCGCCTGTTTGTAGTCGCCTTTATAGTATTGCGCTTCGGCTACTAGCATAGCTACTTCATTGGCATTGGCCACATCACGACCTTTTAAGCTATTGGCATACTCCAAAAGTGTATCAAATCTTCCTTGCTTATAGTACACATTGGCAATGAGGTAGGGAACAATGTTCGCATAGGCCGGGCTGCTTTCTGCTTTCTTTAAATCTACCAGCGCCTCATCAAAGGTTCCGTTTGTATAACCAATGTAGCCGGCATAATAATTAGCCGCTGGAGCGTAGGCACTATTTTGTCGTTTAACAAAATTGAATTGCGCTAATGCTTCATTTAACTTTCGTTGATTAAAATAACTATACCCCCACTTAAAGTGTCCTTGGTTTTGTTGATCTGAAGTTAAAGCAGGAAAGTTTACCTTTTTAAAATACTGCGAAGCTTTTGTATAGTTGGCTTCGGTATAAAAAAAATTGGCCAGGTCGTAATATGCTGTAGAAGCTTTTGGGCTAGAAGGGTAACGGGTAATAAAATTATCGATAAGCTTTTCGCCATCTGTATGTCCCAAACTCAGGGCACTAAACGCCACATAGTATTCGGCTTCGCTCCTGCGCGAGTCGGTAGCCGAAGCTTGTGATAGAAAACTAGAAAACGTTTCGCGGGCAGCGCCAAAGTTAGCACGCTGCACAAGCTCGGTGCCACGTTGATAAAGCTTTTCGACTTTGTGTTGAGATAACTGATCTTGAGCAAACACAAGTTGCCCACACAACAACAACCAAAAGGTGAGATACCTATACATTAGATGCGAGTAGTAAAGTTTGAATTAAAACAGCAGAGCAAAAAAAATATTGCAAATACAGAACCAAAAAAATAAAAAGGTAAAGTTGCCACTGCGCACTTTGCATGGCCTTAAAGGTAAGACTTCAATAATGGATTGTCCAAATGTATAGATGATAAATCCGATTGGCTAATGCATGAGTCGCCAAACCAATTCCCGAAATACCTGACCATCGTCACTCGTACCTGTGTTCACACCTTTTAGGTTTAAGTCGGCTTCTTTAATGGCCATCACATTATTCACAACTTGTTGTTGGCTGAACTGACGTAAAGCAAGTGTATAATCACGAGCAGCATACGGGCTCACTTTCAACACACTAACTAATCCTTTCTCACTCTTATCTTCGGCACTTGTGGCGGCCAATACCTTGCTGAAAAAGGAATACAAAAATGCTACTACCGGGATGATCGGATTCTTGCGCGTATTGCTGGCAAAGTAATTTACAATTTTGTTGGCTTGCAGGGAGTCGCGCTGAAGAATAGCCTTTTGCAGTTCGAAAATATTATACTCCTTACTCACCCCCACTTGGTTCATTACTTTTTCGACCGAAATGGTTTCTCCAGGCTGTAGTGATATTACCAGTTTATCAATCTCATTGGTAAGGCGATGCAAGTCGTTACCTACAAATTCGCATATGGCTTGTATTGCTTCATCTTGAATCGCTATTTTTTTTGCCTGTATATATTCACCAACAAAGGCGGGTAGCTGATTATCGTATAGCTTCTTCGTGCTTATGGTAACGGCATACTTATCGATTTTTTTACCTAGCTCTTTGCGCTTATCTAACGTTTTATGCTTGTGGCAAAATACCAACACCGTGCTCGGCACCTGCTGGTTGAGGTAGTCTAACAAAAGTTTGCCGCCAATTTCTTTATTCAAGTCTACTATATCCTGTGCTTCTTTAACAATCACTACTTGCCGTTCTGCCATCATCGGAAACCTACGTGCGTGGGTAAGTATGGTAGCCATCGTTACGTCTTTGCCGTAAACCACCACCTGATTGAACCCTTTATCAGCCTCGCTTAAGGCATGCATCTCGATGTAGTCGCTAATTACATCAATGTAATAGGTCTCCTCCCCTTGCAAAAAATATACAGGTGCATATTTTCCGCCCTTCAACTCACTTAATAGACCTTTTACTTGTGCGTCCATGGTTAGTTAATTTTTCTCATGTTACTAAATGTAATGGCGGAGGTTATTCCTACTAATGCACCGGCAAAGTGCGATTCCCACGATACACGCGGATCGGTAGGTAGTATTCCATAAAAAACACCGCCATATAACAGCAACACAACAATCGAAACAAAAATAGAAAGAAAGTCACGTCTGAATATCCCAAAGAAAATAAGAAAAAATGCCAGTGCATACACTACACCGCTCGCGCCAATATGGTTAGCAGGACGTGCAAATAACCAAACCAAAATATTAGTCCAGAAGTAAGCGCGAAAAAAAACATGTCCACCAATTTTACCATAAAAGAAAAACAAGACCGAGCCCAAAAAAAGCATGGGTATGGTATTGGAAACCAAGTGAAGCACATCACCATGCACCATAGGCGCCATAAAAATTCCGATGAGCCCGTGCCACGAACGCGGAACAATTCCAAAGGCACTAAAGGGAAACCCAATGATCATTTCCAGGTAGAACATCGCCCACATAAAAAAGACTAACCTGAAAGGAACAACCGAACTACTAAACCAAGAATGACTAGAAGGCATTTTATATCCGATAAAATCGGTTACAAAGATGTTGGTTGAGATGAAACGATAAAGGGATTACGTATTTAATTCACAGTTTTGTGCCTGATTACATCGAAGGATCCTTAACCATGGGTAAGTTAACGTATCGTGCTTCTTCGGCTCCAATTGTTTTAATTCCCCACAATCCACCAGATGAACTGGCTACACGCTGGGCTAAGTCTTTTAACATGGCATAGAAACTAATCGTAAAAGAACGATCCATTTTCTTCCACAAGCTATTCAAGTGGGCTAATTCGCTTGTTAAAACTTCATTTCGGCTTTCCGAATCAGTTGGATAATGCTGCAAAACGACTTTAAGCTTATCTTCAAAATCTTGCGATACTTCCTTAAAATAGTCCTTCAATGTAGCATTATCTCGTTTTTGTTTCTTGGCTGTTGTAATAGCCTCCTTAATTTCCTTGCGATCTATTTCACCATCAGCACCAGCAATAAGAATACAAACCAAGATTGGTGCCTTTAACATAAGCTCCATTTCCATATCCGTCAGTCCTTCAAACTCTTTCAGCATGATGTCTTCCATTTTATGCGCTTTTAAATTTCAACAAATCACGGCATTATTACATTTTTCTTTGCCCATATTTCAACCGTATATTTACCAATGACATATATTGAGCTAAAATGCATCATTTAGGTTCTAATATATTGTCAGCAACTAAAGCCAACTTAACCCATAAACCCTTTCTCTATCATGTACGAAAAAGACCCTGTTAAAATATTTGTTGTAGAAGACGACCCCGCCTACACCAAGTTTCTTAACTACGTACTCGGTCTGAACCCAGATTATGAAGTTGAATTTTATACCTCTGGAAAAGATTGTCTGGCCAACCTGTATAAGAACCCCGCTATAATCACACTCGATTACTCCCTACCCGATATGGCTGGTGAGAAGGTTTTGGGGCAAATCAGAAGTCATGACCCGAATATCAACGTTATTATCGTTTCAGCGCAAGAAAAAATCCACACGGCAGTAGAGCTTTTAAAGTCTGGAGCCTACGATTACATCTCCAAAGATCATGAAACCAAGGATCGGTTACTAAACTCGATCAACAATGCCCGAAACAAAACCTCATTAATTAAAGAAATAGATCATTTAAAGAAGGAGATATCCGAAAAGTACGAGTTTGAAAAAAGCATTATCGGCACCAGCCCAGCCATAAAACGCACTTTCAGCTTGCTAGAAAAAGCAGTACAAACAAACATTTCGGTAAGTATAACCGGTGAAACTGGCACGGGAAAAGAATTGGTAGCGAAGGCCATTCACTACAACAGTAAGCGGAAAAACAAACCATTTGTAGCGGTTAACATTGCGGCCATTCCTCGCGACCTAATTGAAAGCGAGTTGTTCGGGCATGAAAAGGGCGCCTTTACTGGAGCGATCACCAGGCGCATTGGTAAATTTGAAGAAGCCGAGGGAGGTAGTATTTTCTTGGATGAGATTGGCGAGATGGATCCCAACTTACAGGCAAAATTACTTCGTGTATTGCAAGAACGAGAAGTAACTCGAGTAGGTGGTAATCAGGTCATTAAGATCGATGTACGAATAATTGCTGCAACTCATAAAGATTTGGCCGAAGAAGTGAAAACCGCTCGGTTCCGCGAAGACTTATACTATCGCTTGCTCGGTTTACCTATCAACTTACCTCCCTTGCGTGAACGTGGTAACGACATCATATTAATTGCAAAACATTTCCTCGATCAGTTTGCTAAAGAAAATCAATTACCAAAATTCAAAATCAGTGCAGACGCTCAGGAAAAGTTACTACAGTATCCGTACCCTGGTAACATACGCGAGCTTAAGTCGATTATTGAACTCGCAGCGGTAATGACCGAAGATCAAGAGATCAATCCACAAGATATTAGCTTTAACAGCACGACACGTATGGAGTCGTTTCTCTATCAAGAAATGACTATGGAAGAATTCATGTATCGCATTATACGCCACTACTTAAATAAGTACGATGACAATGTGCTAGAAGTAGCCAGGCGATTAAACATTGGTAAATCTTCCCTTTACCGCTACCTCAAAGAAATGGAGGCAGCCGGTATTTAGGCCATTATGAAACTCAATAACTACATTAAGAAAGGAAAATTTTACGAAGCTGTTGTAGAAGATGGTTCCGACATCATCTTTATTGTTGATTACAGCGGAAACATTCGATACCATAATGAATCGGTTAGAGATACCTTAGGATACCGCGCGAAAAGTCTAATCGGAAAAAACTTCTTTGAGTTTATTTTACCCGAAACGCTCAATCGATTAAAGCGGCAATTTAAGCAAAGTGAAAAACGAGCTTATACCCAAAATATTGAGTTTCAATTTCGATCAAAAGATTTAACCTATCGCTACCTGGAGTTTAATGCTATTAACCTTAAACATAAAGAAGGACTGAATGGCTTTATCCTCGACTGCCGAGACATTGCTCAACGTAAAAAAGATGAGGTAGAACTTGTTCGATTACAAAAAGCGAAAGAACAATTTCTGGCTAATATGAGCCACGAAATTAGAACACCTATAAATGGCATTGCCGGTATGGCCGATTTGCTTAGTCAAAATCCGAGCAAAGAAGAGCGCGAAATGTATTTGAATGCCATTAAACACTCAGCCGAAAATTTAAAAGTAATCATAAACGATATCCTTGATCTTTCCGCTATCGAATCCGGAAAACTTAGTCTCGAAAAAATACCCTTCAACTTAAAAGATTTTCTACCTACCCTCATCAGCACCTTTACCTATCAGGCACGCGAAAAGAAAATGTTGTTAGAGTATGATGTGGATGAGAAGCTCAATAAAATTCTTTTGGGCGATCCGGTAAGGCTCAATCAAATACTGATCAACCTCATTAGTAACGCGGTAAAGTTTACCCACCACGGCTACATCAAAGTACATTGCAGCGCTGATCGTGAAATTAAAGGTACCTGTTGGGTTCGTATTGAGGTTTCTGATACTGGCGTTGGTATTCCTGAAGATAAGTTAAATACCATATTCGATAGCTTTAGTCAGGCAGATGCCAGTGTATCGCGTAAATATGGTGGTACAGGTTTAGGACTTACTATTGTAAAACAGTTGGTGGAGTTACATCAGGGAAGCATCTCAGTTCGTAGCGAAGAAAATGTTGGATCTACGTTTACGGTACTTATTCCCTACGGAGTAGGGAAAGCCAACACCGTTATTCGTCAACGAACAACAAAAGAAAAACCGTCAACAGATGTCAAAGCTCCTCAGTTGGCTGTGTTGTTAGTCGAAGACAATGATATAAACAGGCTCTACGCCAAGAGTATTTTAAAGAATTAGCAATGCTTTACCGATACAGCTGAAAATGGTTTGGTAGCCTTAGAGAAAATAAAAAATCAAACATTTGATGTCGTACTCATGGACATACAAATGCCGGTAATGGATGGTTACGAAACCACCAAAGCCATTCGAATGATGGATGAACCCATTCGCAATATTCCTATTATCGCGCTTACCGCGAATGCTACCCGAATTGATATTGAGCGCTGCCTTGAAGCAGGTATGAATGATTACTTACCAAAACCATTCACACCTGATGATTTATATGTAAAGCTGTTCGAAGATTTAAATATTATTCCGCAAGAGAAATCAAAACGAAAAACAGGTACATCCAAAACAATTTACAACCTGGAGTACCTTCGCTCTGTTTCAGGTAACAACGAAGAGTTTATTCGAGAAATGGTCGTGACCTTCACACAGTCTATTCCACCAGTGTTAGAAGAAATGAATATGGCTTTGCAGCGTGCCGATTGGGAAAAGCTTGCCAGACTAGCACACCAAATTAAACCTTCATTTACATTGATGGGTATAAACTCGCTTCGAAACAGCATAGTGTTTATTGAGGAAAATAGTAAAGATCGGGTACGCTTGGAAGAAATACCAAAAGTGTTAGCCGAATTTTTAAGTCAGTGCGATCGTGTGATGGCTGAGCTTTCTCATGAACCTATTACGACTAGTTCCGGTTCATAATCGCCACCTTGCGATAAATTACTGTTTTATCATCTGCGTAAAGTGCCAAGAAGTAAATACCATTAGCTACATCACCAACTGGAATTTCTTGTGCCCTATTGGTGATATCGGAATTTAAATCACCCGATAGTATGATAACACCGCGCTGATCAATCATTTTCCAGGCATACCTTCCCGTTAACTCGCCATCGGCAGAAAGATAAAGCGTTTTCGATGCCGGGTTTGGATAAACCTGAACAGCCGATAGCTCAGCCGTTGTAGGATCGTCTGGCAAGCCCACGACAGTAATACCCTTCTTACGATTCCACGGAACTATAACCGATTGGATAACTCGCTTTGTATCGATTTCCTGAAGGAAAGCAATAACATACAGGTTATCCGGATTTACGATAGGGACATCAATGGTATATTCAACTGCTTCCGTGCGCGGGTTACCGGCTACTAACGGATTGGC
>CAYNKN010000081.1:0-10676 GCA_964397805.1 uncultured Chryseolinea sp.
ATAAACCTTGTGGCGAATGAGTAGGGCGTTTTGTTAAGCACTCCGCTTGTGGAAGTTAATGTTCCACTACCTTCTTTTCCGGTGCCGTTCCAAACGGCTGTTGATTTGCGAATCATAATTTTCTTGTTTTTTTAAATTGTTTATTTTTTGATTTTAATAGAAGAAGCTTTCCTCTATAATTATTTCATTTTCTATTTCAAGAGTATGGTTTCATCCATGATGTTTTTTTCTGTAAATACTTTAAAAGCAAGCTCAACCTTTAGTGAGAAAGCAATAAAATCACTACTAACCATAGGATCATAAACTGCCAATGAATAAAACGCGGCAACACTATCTCTAAATTGTTGGCCTTTGGCCAAACTATTATCCACTCCTTCGACAATCGATATTCCTGATTTTTCAGGTTCGCTGCATTTTGAATGGATTTCAAATAGATTTTTTGTGCGTCTTCAAATTGTCCGTTTTGCAGCAAATCCTTCAATCGGTCTACTATGGCTTGCGTTGGAATTATATTTATAGATTTAATTAATGTAAAAATCCGTTTAAAGGTTCGTGCTTAATAGGCAAATCAATTTCACCAAGCATTTCTCGTAGATCTCTTTCAATTGTATTGCACATATCTGAAAGAGGCACATCGGTAATTCTATTTTCAAAAGGGTCTTCGTTTACTTCACCAACTTTTCCAATGATGGCAAATACAAATGATATGATGACCGAAATGGGTATCATCAAATAATCGATATTCATTTTGCTGAAATCTCCAATTAAACAGAAGGGCAATAGTAAAATGAAGGTGTAAAGAAACACTCTTGTAAAAAAATCATATTGCCGAAGTAGCGGAGTGTTCTTAATGCGTTCACAACCGCTCTGATAATTTGCCAGAGCCAATAATTGCCCTTCCATCTGAAAGCTGTCAAAACCGCCAAGCGTTCCGTTTGCCATGGCCTCGTATATCTTCTTACCTGATAGGAGTTGTAATTGGTTCGGTTTGTTTTGAAATTTTTCTACTTGCTCAAACTCTTGTTCCGATAAAAAGGGTTTTAATTCATTCCAATTTTCTTGTTTTCTCAAATGCAAACGTAAGGCATGAACCCATGCGATGATCTTGTACACCGATTCTTTTTTGAATTTTTCACTGCTTTCTTTATCATAATTAGACTGATGTGAGTGGCTGTCTGAAAATGTAATAACCAAACGAGCCAATACTCTGCTGGAATTGATAATGCCACCCCAGATTGTTCGGGCTTCCCACCACCTTCCATATGAAGTATTGTTTCGAAAGGCAATAAATATGGCTAAGGCACTTCCTAAAATAGCAGCTATTGAAAAGGGTAATGCAATAGTGATAATTATTTGCTGATTTAACACAAATACCGAAAGAGCCACCATAATTGAAAACAATAATTCTGCCTTTACATACTGAATTACCTTTATAGGGTTAAAATTTCTTTTTACAATCATTTACTTAACATCTTTTTTTTAAACTGATAGCTAAGGCCATACGTGAGTATGCGGTCTTGTTGCTGCACGTTACTTACTACAACTTGCTCGTATGAAAAATTATATTGAACTAGTATGTTTAAGCCACGCCAAACCAGATAGTCAATTCCGACATCTACCTGAAAGCGGTTATTGGCCACCTGATCAAAGCCCGGTTGCACATAGGTATTGTAAAATAGTATCAAACGCTTATGGAAGAGTTGATGCCAACCGGCTACATATAAAGTGACACGCCACAACGCAATCGAATTGTTTCCATTATAGAAATTCTCATTGAATTGATTACTTCTAAATGTGGTGGATTCATACACCAAGCTTCCCGACAACTTCATGTTTGTGGCTGGTTTCTGCACAAACTGCCAGGTAGCTCCGATTCCTCCAAAACCTCTTGTATTGATAAACCTCCTGTAATTGACTTGAAAATATGCCATTGCAAATGGATAGACTTTTTGTGTAGGCTTCCAATACAAGTAAGTTCGGCTATTGATATCATTATCTGCCTTTTGATTTCCAAATTCCTGATACAGACTATTGTTCTGTGTTTTTAAAACTAAAGGTTTGTGGCTGTTGGTGACAAGCTCCAGCCTGCTTCGATGTGCCAGAATAGTTACATTGCCTTTCTGCCAAGTACCAGAAGCCCCAATACGAAATTGAAAACGAGCCGTATCGCTTTCATTCAATTGAGCAAAAGCAGGAATACCCATAAGTATTCCTGCAATGCCTACTATCAAACAAAGCGCACGTCTTTTCATGTTAGTTGCCGAGTAGCTCAACCAATAGTTCGGCAGCAGCAGCTCCCGAATTTTGTTGTTGCCCTGTTATTAAATTTCCGTCTTGTATGGCATAAGAAGAAAATGGAGCGGCCACTTTAAAAGTGGTGTCAGGAATTTTTCTTGCTTCAGTTTCGATTCGATAAGGCTGGATTTTTACTCCTGCTGCATGATCGGCATATTCTTCTTCAGCATCGGCAAAACCTGTCCATGTTTTGCCTTTAACCAATAGTTCTCCGTTTGATTTTTTGACATCTAACAACAGGGTAGTAGAGTGACAAACTGCGGCAGCGGGTTTACCTGTTTCATAAAAAGACACAAACAGCTTCTCCAAATCAGTATTGCCTCTAAAGGTGTACATCGGCCCTTGCCCTCCAACTAAGAAGATGGCTGCATAGTCGTTGTGATTAATATCTGTCAATTTTTTTGTGTTGGCAAGCATTTTTAAAAATTCTGTTTTTTGCATGTAACCCAGAGAAATAACATCATGTGCAGAATAACCGCTAGCATCGGTTGGGTTTGAATAGCCGTCCATTTCTAGTTTGCCTCCTTCGGTAGATGCTAGCTCTACTTCATAACCAGCCTCCTGAAGCACTAGCAATGGGTGTGTCAATTCCGAAGCCCAAAACCCGATGGGCCAACCTGTTTGTTTTGATACAGATGGTGAGCTTGCCACCATCAAAATTTTTCCTTTAGTAGCTGCACCGTGCGGGTGCACATAACTCTGTTTTTCTTTACGATTTTCCATTTTTGTTTTATTGATCGTTTAAAAATTACTTTTGAAATAATGCGTAAGCACCAAAATCAATTAGGATACTCGCTCCATAGTCAGGGAAAGCTTTTATCATTTCTGCCTTGTACAGTTGGGCATTCATGTTCGGCATTGTTGAAACCTGAATTGCCTTGGTCAAATACCTTATATTTTCCTCAACCAGTGAAGCGTCTGCTGGATAACCGTGACCGGGAAGAATAATATTGCCTGTGAAAAAAGAGCGTTGATTCTCTAATTGATTTTTCCAGTCTTGAAGATGATTGTTGCCAGGGAACAAGTGTATCCGGTTATAGATGAAGTCTCCTGCTATAATGATTTTTTCTTTTGGTAATTCAATGATGGCGGTTACGTCTGCTTCATTATCATTTACTTTTCGCACCAAGAATTTTATTTTATTTATGGTCGTATTGCCTTCTTTCAGGATGTGTGTTGGTATTAACACTTCGGGGGCAGCATCATTCTCTCCAAAGTTTTTCAGAAAAACCTGCCTAGCGGCTTCTCCATTATTTTGTATTGCCTCCTGCGTTTCTTTTAAAGCATAAACCGGGAAACCTTTAAAGGCATAAGCTCCTAAAAAGTGGTCAGGGTGGGCATGGGTAATAATAACCCGCGCCACTGGTTTTTTTAATGATTTGGCGTAGTCCACTACTTCTTTTGTAAAAGTGTAAGTCAGTTGGGCATCAATAATTACAAGCGAATCTTTTAATTCAAGAATATAACTTGTCACCTGTATCAATTGAGGATTAACGTAGCTGTGAACCTTGATCCCTTCGCTTTTCAGTATCCGCACATTCGAGTTAGTCTGTGAAGTAATATTAAAATTTAAACTTGACTTTGAATTTTGTGCGTGACTCATGCTAAACATAAAAGTCAGTATAGTCGCGATTACGAAAATTTTTCTTTTACTCATTTTATTTTTTGTTTTGAATTCTTGACCTATTAGAGGTTTGATTATTCTGAAAATTTTGACTTGTCAAAGTTAGCTTGTATATTACTTTAGTATACATACTTACTTAAAAGTATAATACACACTTTTAGGAAAGTATGAACAGAATCAATACTTAAAGCGATGCCAGAATTTTTCTACAACAACAAACTTTACTACAATCCAGTCGAGTTTGCAATGGACAGAATAGGTGGAACTTGGAAAATGCCTATTCTTTGGAGATTAAAAGACAAAGTGATGCGTTACGGTGAACTGAAAAAAGATATACCTCACATTACTCACAAAATGTTGACTAGTCAACTAAGAGAACTAGAAAGTGAAGGCTTTATCAGTCGTGAAGTTTTTTCAGTTGTCCCGCCAAAAGTTGAATATTCTATTACCAAACGTGGCAAAAAAGCAATTGTCATTGTTGATACAATCCGTAATTATGGATTAGACTTGATGAAGGAATTTGGAGTTGAACATTCCAAAGTCACTAAACACAAAAAGGAGAGATAGAATATCGGCAAAATTGGCTCTTTTGCAAACTTGTATATTGTTTCAGCTTGTGGTGTTTTGCAAATGTGCAGATGTGGGTAGCTGAAATTATTTTTTTTAAATGTGCGGGTAGGGAAATTTTAAATCCTTCGGGTAGGTTAGCGTGTCACCAAGGTCATGTTAGTTTGCGTCAAATTACAGCGAAACTATATACCATATTTAAATCCTCTTTAGTGATTATGTCGGTCATCTTACGCTGGTGAGTACATGGGCAGAGTCGGGTATAAGTACCTCGAAAATGTGCTAGTTGTAAAAATGTTTTACTAAAGTAATAACCCTTAGCTTAAACTAAACCCCGCCATTGTACATACACTTTGTTTTTTCTTAAAATGCTGTTTTGTTAAGCTTCTTACGAAGGATCATCATATCATCGCTAACTTTCTTATCAATAATTTTTGCATAGTGTTGGGTAGTTTTAAGACTTTTATGACCAAGCATTTTACTAACCGTTTCAATAGGTACGCCATTGGTTAGCGTTACCGTAGTAGCAAAAGTATGACGAGCACAATGAAAGGTTAGCTCTTTTTTAATTCCGCAAATATCAGCGACCTCTTTCAGGTAAGCGTTCATCCGTTGATTACTGATCACCGGAAGTAATTTTCCAGACAGGTTTGTGATGGGATGCTGCAGGTATTTTTCTACAATTGAATGAGGAATAGACAGTAAAGGTATTCTTGAGTCAACATTGGTTTTTGATCGAGTCGTGGTGATCCACATCGCTCCGTCAATCCCGGTTACAAAGTTCTTGGTTGTAAGCTTAGCAACATCGCAATATGCCAAGCCAGTATAACAACTAAAAAGAAATATATCGCGTACCATTTCAATTCGTGGAATAGCTATTTCTTTAGATGCCATCGTAGCTAATTCCGATTCATTAAGTATCGTTTTACTGGTTTCAAGCGAGGTAATCTTATAGCCAACAAATGGATTTCGTGTAATCCAGTTTTTTGCCATACATTGATTAACAATTTTTTTAATTTTTTTCACGTAATCCATACTCGTATTATGACTACAGTGTTTGTATGTTTTCAAGTAAACCTCAAAGCTTCTTATAAAATCATAATCCAGTCGTTCAATGCTAATGTCATTGGTTTTATATTTGTGTTGTATGAATTCACCAACATAACCTTTTATTGTTCTATATTTTTGTAGCGTGCGGTAAGCAAGACCTTTACCGATTAGTTTTTCAAATTCATGGTTATGGTCCTGATAGATATCCAGAAACATTTTTGGTCGTTCTACATCCATGCCTAAAAATTTGGACTTGATCAATTCACCATCAAATGCATTACCTGAACTGATTAAATGTTGGAATATTTCATAAATTCTAAAATGGATTGAGTCAAGATATCCATTAAGAGACTTGGCCTCGTCATTCTTCCCATTCATTCTGCCTTTAGTCGGTAGCCATTTTTCAGGGTTACATTGACGTTGTAGAGAAAACTCGGTTCGCTCGCCATTAATGGTAAGCCGGACATATACAGTAGCCATACCGGTCGACAATGATTTCGATTTCTTGAGGAAAAAAAGCTGATTAAATGTTTTTGCCATGACAACCTATTTAAAGTGTGAAAAATAGGTTTGTAATTACCCGATTTCAAGATGTTCAATTCATGTACAAGCTTGACAATCTTTGAGTTAGGAGCAATTCGGTGCGTCATTGTAGTTCACTGACAGATGACGCACCGAAACTCCCACCTTTGTTTCTGATCTGTATGGAGGGTTTGATATTTTGAGTCAATAAAAAAACCCTTAAAAATTAAAATTAAAGGGTTTTGGATGCGCTTAGTTGTCAGGTGGTAGCCCCGACAGGAATCGAACCTGCATCAAAAGTTTAGGAAACTCCTATTCTATCCATTGAACTACCGGGCCATATAATCGAATCCATAGTTAAAGTATTAGCGCGCAAAGATAAAATTTTCGCCACAAAAAAATACTTAACCCTATTTTAAGATTACCTATTCAATTAGCAGCCGTAACGTGGGTTATAAGCTTTCAAAGTCTAAACCTTTTGATGAAAGTATCAAAACCTATGAGCGTCCTTAAACAAAGGTGGAGTAAAGGGGTTATACCTAGAAATGAATTTAATTATGAATCAATTTCCGAAAACAATTGAAAAAGAAGATTTAGCCACTTTTAAACATGCGTCCGTCTATCGACTTGCTGGCCAACCTACCGCGGTGGTAGAAGCTACAGCTAACTATATTCCGATCGATCAATTTAAAGAAGTTTTCTCTCATATTGGCGATCTGATAAAGCAGCATAAAGTTACTACGCTGATTTTTGATAAACGAAATCTCACTGTTTTTCATCAGCCCTCCATGGAATGGTATTTCGTAGAATGGAAAGCAAAAATGGCAGCATTGGGTTTAACCAACCATGTCAAAATTTTACCGACCGATCGGATTTTTAGAGAAAGTGTAAAAATTGGTCGGGAGAAAATTAACAAAGCTTATCCCAATGGTACTTTTCATACACTTAACATTCGGTATGCAGAGTCAATAGAGGAAGCCATTACTTTGTAACAAATGGAACTCCACCATCATACACCTCACGACTCTAAAGCCGAACAACAACTTTTAAAAATGATCCAAGCTTTTAAAGAAAAGCAGGAAGAGTTTTTAAGCAAAGCTTTTTTAGCCGCTAATGTGTGTGATGAATGGAGAGAACTAGTGAAGCCCGATTTAGAAAAAATGCTTCATGTGATTGATAGCCTGACTACTCATCATCAAATTGAAATTAATTCGTTAGAAGAGCGTATTACGTATCTCAATGAAGTAATTCAGGCTCAACGAATGATGATGAGCGATAACTTGGATCGGCTGCTTGAATTGGAAAAAAAACTTGCAGAAAATAAATAGTGCTATTCTTTTATCCGGATGGGAAGACTGACAAAAAAGACAGTTTTCCCATCGTTGCTTTCAAAGGTAATGGTACCTCCTAAACGCTCAACAATGCGTCTGCTGGTGTATAGGCCCATGCCCGAACCTAATGACCGCTGAGATCCGCGATAAAACATATCAAATATTTTTCCTCCGGTTTCAGCCGAAATTCCCTCACCATCATCCACAATCGTGATGCTAATTGTATCGGAATCTTGAGTGGATAGTATAACGATCTCACCTGGTTTATCGCCCGAGCGAAAAACAATTGCGTTAGCAATAACAGACTTCAATAAAATGGTTAGCAGAAACGGATCACTCAAAAATTTAATATCTTTTTCAATATCAACCGTAAACTGAATAGTTGCATAGTGCGGCAGGTAATGTAATGAAGCAATCACTTCTTCGATTAAATGCAAAAGATTTACTGGTTTATAACTTATGCTATTAAATGATGCATAAGAAAGTGAATTCAATGATTTCAAAACATCATGCATCTGAAAAATTTGACGCTTTAGATGATGATGGAGATCCTTTACCGAAGGACTTAACGCCTCATAATTAATTAACTCCAAAATACCCTCCATGGAAGAAACGGGGGCGCGCAGATCGTGAGAAGCTCGATATAACAATTGATCAAGTTCATCATTTCGCCTTTTCAATTCGCTCACCGAAAGTTCTAACGAATCGCTCTTTTCTATAAACGCTTCTATCGCAGCAGTTAATTCTTCTTTTTGAGCAATCATCTCTTCATTACCATCAATAAGATTGCGTTCTCGCTCTGCAAACGCGGCAACCTGTTTTTCTAATTCAGCGATTCGTTTTTTTAATTCTACGTAATCCACCTCTCAAAAATACTAGTTAACACTAACTGGTTTTCTATGACCTACCCACGTAAACCTTCGGGTAACATAATCGGAGTTAGTAAACGATGCATTGCCCGCTGGATTTCCTCCGGTAACATGAAAATCAGAAAATGCTGCATTCTGATTCATATAAATTCCTCCGGTAAGATTAAACGAAACCGGTGTGGCTGCTAGCGCCATCTCATCGGCAATTTTTTCATGTGTTTTTTCATCAGTCGTATACGCACCACACGAAATTGCGCCATGCGTTATCGCCAATTTTTTAGCTAAGCCAATTGCTTGATCAATATCTTTCGTTTTGATAAGTAAGGCGATTGGCCCGAAGAGTTCAGTACTAAACACCTTATCATTTACTGCATCTACCTCCACCACTACCGGGGTAGCTACACGCGCATTTTTAAACATGGGGTTTTCAAATACACGTGAAGCAAGCCATACTTTACCGGGCAATGCTTCGGCATCTTTTACACGATCACACGTTTTTTTATTTTGAACTGCTCCGAGTACAAAAGGCCCGGCTTTTGGATTATCAATCAGACTGTTGATGTTATCTACAAACTTTTGAGCAAACTCATCTACCGACACAACACCACTTGGCGTTTTAATACCTGATTCGGGAATAAAGAAGTTTTGAGGAGCCGTACACATTTGTCCACTGTATAAGTTAACCGAAAATGCCAAATTCGCAGCTACTTTATCAATGTCTTCAACAGAATCGAGTATCACTGAATTAACACCTGTCTTTTCGGTGAAAACAGTTTTACCCGGCAAGGCTTCTAAATGGTTCCCAAAAACTGAATTACCCGTATAATCAATCAACTTTACTTCCGGATGTTCTGCTAATGTTTTGGCAATCATTGTATCGAAAGTATCTACTGCCAACTGACAAACATTTGGCGTGATATTAAACTCGGCCAATACGTGTTGAATCTCAGCAACAAAAATAGCAATGGGCAAAACCGCGCCCGGGTGTGGTTTTGCTAATACCGTATTACCTGTAAGTAAGCTTGCATAAATTCCGGTTACCGAATTCCAGGTAGGAAATGTAGAACAACCAATTACCAATGAAATTCCTTTTGGTACAGCGCGCCATTCTTTCGCTAACTGAATAGCATATTTGCCCATGGGTTTATCCCACACTACATTTTTCGGATAACGCTTTAATTCTTCGTATCCTGTTGCGATCGCTTCCAATGCACGATCGGCAGCATGTGGCCCCGAAGCTTGAAAGGCCATCATATAGGCTTGCCCTGTTGTGTGCATCGTGGCATAAGCAATTTCAAAGAAGCGTGCTTTAATGCGCTCTAGCGACTCGAGTAAAATACCTGCCCGATCATCAATAGGTACTTTTCGCCATACATCAAAAGCGTCCTTCGAAGTGGTTACTAATTGTTCGATTGGAAATGAAGGATAAGTAATACCCAACTTATCTTGTGTATACGGTGACTCTTCCTCACCAATCCAATTAGTTTCATTTGACTGCTTTAAGGAAGTAAATTTTTTACCTAACGCAGCTTGAAATTTTTCTCGTCCTTCAGCATCGGCATGTTCACCATAAATAGCTGGTGAAGGATTCTCCGGAAAAGCAGCATAAAATGTTCGCGCTTTTACCGCTGCTATCGCCTGCTGTAAGCGTTCCTCATGTTTTTTGAAAAGTGACATAGTAAATAGTTCTGGTTGGTCGTAAGAAAATATAAAATGCAAATGGCGAAAAAACTATACGCTACTTCTGTGAACCAAAAACACGTTTGAGTAATTCAGTAGTACGCGCCATCGGATCTTGACGAATATTTTTTTCCTCTTTAGCTATCATTAAAAATAATCCTTCCATTGCCTTATCGGTTGCATAATCATCGAGGTTGGGATTTACTTTTTCAACGAACGGAATTTTATTATAGGTGTTTACCAGATCGCTATAATATTTTGTTGCGCTTACTTTATTCAAAGACTGCTGAATAACAGGCTTAAATTTTTCAATAAGCTGTGGTGAAGTTGTTCTTTTTAAATATTGTGTGGCAGCATCTTGATCGTCACGCAAAATAGCGAAAGCATCCTGAATGGTCATGGAGCGAATAGCCGTAACAAAAATGGGTTTGGCTTCCTTAGCTGCTTCTTCGGCACCGCGATTAAGCGACATAATAAATTTATCTACTTCACCACCTAAACCCATTTGGCGCAATCTATCTTCTACTTTCTTTACTTCTGGCGGAAATGGGATTCTGATCTCCGGATTTTTAAAATACCCATCTACCTGAGACACTAAATCCGACCCTGTAGATATCCCTTTAATTAATGCTTCTTTTAGCCCATCGCCTACTTCGCCCGAGGTAAGTGGCTTTTCACCACCAACGGCTTTATTCAAATCGCCTAGGGTTTGATTGATTTGCGTTGAAGTACACGCAC
>CAYNKN010000082.1:0-10661 GCA_964397805.1 uncultured Chryseolinea sp.
ATTGAATAGGATGTTTAAACGAAATGTTATCTACCGATGCCGTTACCACAATTCGGTTTGAATGTTTTTGTGCAGATATAGCCGATACAATATCCATCCAGTGCATCAATCTGCCACCCATTAAGTTGTTTAGTGTATTGGTATCGTTGGGCAACACCAGTTCTGTCATACTCACAAATGACTCCTGCGGAAATTTTTTCTTTTTAGACATAAACTTTATTGATTGAAGTACTTCGCAAGTTGATTTCAAACGTTAGCAATGCGCTACTAATCGTTAGTTCGTGCAAAAATCTTAAAAAATAGGTTGCAATCAAGATTATCATTTCATTATTTCGAAGCCGTAAGTATGCAAGTAAACAAAAACATATCTTCATTACCTTCTTCTAATACGAAGAGCTTAACGGCTTGTCATGCTACTACCGTTACTTTTATTATCACTTCTATTATTACGGGTTAACCCCGTATGTTATTTTCTCCCCCAGCCATGCCCGATTTGTGCACTTACTCCAGGAGTAGTTTGCCCATGTCAACCAAATCAAACAAACATCCTTAACCAATCGATTTTTTTCTCATGAAGGTCTTGAAATTCGGAGGCTCATCGGTAGCCACTCCAGCACGTGTTCAATCGGTAATCGAAATTGTAAAGCCTTATCTAACCAGCGATGTTACGGTAGTCTTTTCTGCTTTTGGTGGTGTTACGGATGTACTTATCCAAATTAGTACACTTGCTTTAGAAGGTAACCTAGAGTATAAGTCACAGCTCGTTACATTAGAAAATCGACATCTGGATGCGGTGCGTGCGCTGATCAAAGTTCAAAAACAAAGTAGCATACTGGCGCAAGTCAAGTTTATGATGAATGAACTAGAAGATGTGCTGCATGGAATCTACTTAGTAAAAGAGCGTACACCCCGCACGTTAGATTATGTAATGAGTTTTGGCGAGCGACTATCAACATACATTATAGCAGAAGCTTTTAAGGATAGTGGTATTGCTGCTGATTTTTTAGATGCTCGTTTAGTGATTCGCACCGACAACCAATATGGTCATGCTAAGGTAGATTTTGAAGCAACCACAAAACTTATTCGAGAACACTATACACATCATACCAATCTTCAACTCGTAACTGGATTTGTAGCAACATCATTTAGTGGAGAAACTACAACGTTAGGTAGGAGTGGATCTGATTACACAGCGGCTATACTGGCCGGATCGTTACAAGCCACTGCGCTTGAAATCTGGACAGATGTCAATGGAATGATGACGGCCGACCCACGGAAAGTAAAGAAAGCTTTTACTGTACCTCAAATGAGTTACGCGGAGGCTATGGAGCTTTCACACTTTGGTGCTAAAGTAATTTTTCCTTCTACCATGCAGCCGGCCATGGTAAATCGCATTCCTATTTGGATTAAAAATACATTCAATCCAACGTTTGAAGGAACGGTCATTCATGAGGCTTCTTCAAACGGAAAAATGATAAAAGGCATATCCTCGATGGATGGAGTAAGTTTGTTGAGTTTGCAGGGCAGTGGATTAT
This sequence comes from uncultured Chryseolinea sp., assembly GCA_964397805.1. Classification (GTDB taxonomy): domain Bacteria; phylum Bacteroidota; class Bacteroidia; order Cytophagales; family Cyclobacteriaceae; genus Chryseolinea. The sequence goes on from CAYNKN010000082.1 coordinate 1,536, forward strand.
TGGGTGTAGTAGGAGCATCTATGCGTCTATTCGCTACGTTGGCACGCGAAAACATCAATGTAATTTTAATTAGTCAGGCATCGTCTGAGCATTCTATTTGTTTTGCAGTTTTAAATACATCGGCATCCCGCGCAAAATCAGCCATTGAAAAAGAATTCATTTATGAAATTCGAAATGAAGAAATCGATGAAGTTCAGGTTGAACACGACTTATCGATTGTTGCCGTAGTAGGCGATGGTATGAAACATCATCCGGGCACAAGCGGACGATTATTCAATGGTTTAGGTAAGAACGGTGTCAACGTAATGGCTATTGCTCAAGGTTCATCGGAGCGTAACATCTCTGTAGTTATTCGACAAGCAGATGTATCCAAGGCGTTGAATGCCCTGCACGAAGCTTTCTTTTTATCCGATCGAAAAGTACTGCATGTATTTTTAGTGGGTACAGGTTTAATCGGGAACGTGTTATTGAAAATGATAACCGAACAATTTGCCAAACTCGCCCGCGAAAATAAGTTAGAAATTTTGGTGGTCGGGTTAGCCAATAGTCGCAAAATGTTATTTCATGAAGATGGTCATACTTTACCTAATGCAATTGATTTATTGAATGAACAAGGTATTGCTATGAGCATGCAAGCGTATTGCGATACCATGGTTGATCTAAATTTACCTAACAGTATTTTTGTTGACTGCACATCTAGCGAAGACGTAACGGCCTTATACGAAACCATCTTGAACGCTAATATCTCCATCGTTACACCGAACAAGAAGGCCAATTCTTCTACCATGGAAGAGTATAAGAAATTGAAATCAACAGCCTTTGCGCGTGGAGTTAAATTCTTGTTTGAAACCAATGTAGGAGCAGGGTTGCCGGTTATCAATACCCTTAACGATTTATTACTCAGTGGCGACAAAGTAAAACGCATTGAAGCCGTTTTAAGTGGAACTCTAAATTATATTTTCAGCTCCTTTGAAGGCGATAAAACATTTAGTGAAATTGTAATTGAAGCGAAAGCAAAAGGTTATACCGAACCCGATCCGCGTGATGATCTCAACGGTATGGATGTAGCACGTAAAATATTAATCCTCTCTCGCGAGGCAGGACTATCGATGGAGTTGAGTGATATACAGGTAGAGAATCTAGTTCCCGAAGCTTGTCAGGGAGATATGCCGATTGCTGATTTTTTAATGGAGTTAAAAAAATTCGACACTGAATTTGAAAAGTTAAGGAAACAAGCAGCCGATAAAAACGAGAAGCTTCGATACATGGCGGTGTTAGATGATGGAAAAGTAAGTATTCAATTAGGATCTGTTAATGATAAACATCCTTTCTATTCCTTATCAGGAAGTGATAATATTATTTTACTCACCACCGAGCGCTACCACGATAGGCCCATGGTTATTCGCGGTCCGGGTGCAGGTGCAGAAGTAACTGCAGCAGGAGTATTTGCTGATATCATCCGAATAGGTCATTATACACGGTAGCGCTTTCTAGGTAGTTACTTAACACTTTGTTTTCAGAAAAATATCCACACACACCTTCATTAAACTGAATAAGAAGAAACATGAAATCTATAAGAGCCTTAGCACCGGCTACTGTCGCCAATGTATCGTGTGGCTTCGATATTTTTGGCTTTGCCGTAGAAGCCCCAGCCGATGAAGTAGTACTTACATTTACCGATAGCCAGGAGGTTGTAATAGAAAGTATAACCGGAGATGGTGGACGGCTACCATTAGAAGCTGAACGAAATACAGCCGGAGTAGCCGTTAAAGCTTTTTTGAAGGCAGTAAATAGTAATCAAGGTGTCTCGATTAAGCTAGTTAAAAATTTGCCATTAGGAAGTGGCATGGGTTCCAGCGCGGCAAGTTCAGTAGCAGCTTTAGTAGCCATTAATCAGTTGTTTGATAATCCATTTACGCGCGAAGCACTGTTGCCTTTTGCGATGGAAGCAGAACGTATTGCCTGTGGCTCGGCTCATGCCGATAATGTGGCACCATCCTTATTAGGTGGGTTTGTTTTAATACGTGGTTATGAGCCTTTAGATGTTGCGAGTATACCAACACCTGCGAATTTATATTGCACATTGGTGCATCCTCATTTAGAATTAAAAACTGAGGATTCTAGACGTGTACTTAAAGCCACCATTTCGATGAAAGATGCCACTACGCAATGGGGTAATATTGCCGGACTAGTAGTAGGATTAATGAAACCCGATTACGGACTAATTACCCGTTCGTTAAATGATGTAGTAGCTGAGCCTTTTCGTGCTGCACTAATTCCAGGCTTTGATACTATGAAGCAAGAGGCCATAGCAGGTGGCGCATTAGGTTGTGGCATCTCTGGCTCTGGGCCTACCATCTTTGCGCTGAGTACCGATGAACAAATTGCCAAACAGGTTGGTGAGTTAATCAAAAACCAATTTAAGGCACTTCATTTAAACAGCGATGTCTTTGTCTCCAGAATTAATGAACAAGGTGCCCGTATTGTAGCGGATTAATCCTTTATGATCATTCGCAGAATACAAAGATTAAGATTAGCTAAGTTAATTCAGGATGTTAAAAGTTCAGACCATTTAAAACAGTAGAATGAAATTTTATAGCACCAATAATCCCTCGTTAAAAGTAAGTCTGGCTGAAGCCGTAACTCAAGGGCTCGCTCCAGATAACGGCTTGTATATGCCTGAATCGATTCCAGTTCTTCCTGCTACGTTTTATGATAGTCTACACGAAAAATCACTCCGTGATATGGCCTTTGCAGTATCGCAGGTTTTTATCGGAGACGATGTACCCTCAGAAGAACTGAACAGAATTGTTGATCATACTATTCAATTCGATGCGCCTCTTGTACCGATAGAAGGTAATATCTATGCGTTAGAATTATTTCATGGGCCCACATTAGCCTTTAAAGATTTTGGTGCACGCTTCATGTCGCAACTACTAGGCTACTTTGCGAAGGCCCAAGAACGTGAGATCAATGTATTGGTTGCTACATCGGGCGATACGGGTAGTGCCGTAGCGAATGGCTTTTTAGGTGTACCGGGCACCAAAGTAATTGTATTGTATCCTTCGGGTAAAGTAAGTGAGGTGCAAGAGAAACAATTCACAACACTCGAGCAGAATATTATTGCACTAGAAATAGATGGTACGTTTGATGATTGTCAGCGGCTCGTTAAGCAAGCATTTTTAGATGACACCTTAAAGAAGAAACATTTTTTAACATCGGCTAATTCAATAAACATCGCCCGACTCATTCCCCAATCATTTTATTATTTCTATGCTTATGCGCAAGCACAGCGTTTGGCAAAGCAACCTGTAGTATTTGCAGTTCCATCAGGGAATTTCGGAAACATTACGGGTGGGTTACTCGCTCATCAGATGGGGCTTCCGATCAAACACTTTATTGCAGCTACCAACACGAATGATGCTGTACCTACATACCTCGCATCAAAAGAATTCAATCCACAACCATCAAAGTCAACAATAAGTAATGCCATGGATGTAGGTAACCCCAGCAATTTTGCGCGAATGCTTGATTTATTTCAACACGACCATGCTAGCATGGCTAACCTAATTTCAGGTTATGCTTTTTCTGATTCAGAAACGCAAGAGGTAATGCGTACTGTGTTTGCTTCTAAAGGTTATACCATGGATCCACATGGCGCCATTGGTTATTTAGGGTTGAAAAAGTATTTAAAGGATTCTAACCCTAACGTTACCGGAATTTTTTTGGAGACAGCGCATCCCGCAAAATTTAAAGACGTGGTTGAAGATACACTAGGCAATACACTTGAAATGCCCGATAAACTTCAACAGTTTCTTAAAAAGGATAAAAAGAGTGTTCGGCTCGATGCTAACTTTGATCTATTCAAAGCTTATCTTATGGATACGTTGTAAAAAATTATTCCTCGACAACTACGCGTTTGTTTTTAAACACAAAGTGCTTACGTGTAAAATAATTCCAGATAACTGTAACTGCAATAGCCACTACTTTTGCGAGACGATAATCGAGTACCGTAAATTCTACCAATACCCAAAGCACGAGTTGATTGACAACTAAACCTCCCAACAAACAGATAATAAAAAGCGCAGCTTCATGTAAAGAGTTAGCATTGGAGGATGTAAAAACATATTTCTTACTGAGCAGGTAGGTAAATACATTGGTGATCGAAAAAGCAATAAAATTTCCGATAAGGTAATCTATGGATGTTTTCTCCACAACTAAAATAAGTAGCGAGAATTCCATAATCGCAGATAAAACACCTACGATAAGGAATTTAAGAACCATCCAAGTGGAGTCTCGCTTTAGTAAAGTTTTAAGACTATTGATCATAACAGAACTACAAAGAAAACATATTTAACTGAACCTACTTTTATAAACCAATTTGAAATCAACTGCATTGAGTTTCTATCAGAATCTTAAACGATTGGTCAATTTACTTCCAACCATCTTCACCCAATAAGGGAACAAAGGCAAAATAATCGAACTCTTCTTTTACCAGCTTCCCATCTTTCTTCTGAATACGTTGCATCACTTGTCGTTCGCGATTACCAACAGGAATTATAAGTATTCCATTTTCAGCTAATTGATCGGTTAGGGCAGTGGGCACAACGGGAGCGCCAGCAGTTACTATAATTTTATTGTATGGAGCTTTAGCCGGTAATCCTTTCGATCCATCACCGTAAAAGAAGAAAGGTTTATAACCAACTTCGGGTAAGAATGCTTTTGTATGTTCATACAATTTCCGGTTGTATTCAATGGTGTAAACTTTAGCACCTAATTCTAGTAAAACACATGCTTGATAACCCGATCCGGTTCCTACTTCCAATACCTTGTCACCCGGTTTTATTTCTAACTTCTCTGTTTGAAAAGCTACCGTATAAGGTTGCGAGATTGTTTGTCCTTCGCCAATCGGAAATGCCTTGTCTTGGTAGGCATGTTCAAGGAGCGCATTTTCAAAAAAAGCATGGCGCGGAACCTTATTTATGGCTGCCAAAACGCCTTGATTTTTAATGCCTTTTTCTGCCAATTTCTTGACCAATTTGTTGCGCAGTCCGCGCTGTTTGTAGTTATCTTCAACCATGAACTCAGAAAAAAATCACTTTGTGGATTAATTGTTGATAAGTATTTATATTACTGTAAATCAGTTACTTATCGAAAAATAAACAAAATCAAATCGTGAAGATATGTCATACTGCTTGGTTTAAAGCGTGTGCAAAAAAGCCAATTTTTCAGGGTAATCAAAGTTTCAGAAATTCTTTAGGAAAAGTCGAACTTATGCTATTACTTTAAAGTTCTCTCCACACAGTGATAAGCTTTTTTGCCATAGCGTTCACATGTGTTACTTGATCCAAACAGTAGGTGTGGCGAACCCACACTCTACTGGGTGGACAGGTACTTTAAGCATAAAAAAATCCCCCTTTAATCATTCTTATAGTCGCTAGAAGCCAATCAAAATAAATGGTGCCCAATAAAATGGCGAAGCATAGTTTTGGCTCTTTATCATGTTGAGTTTGGCAGACCGCAGGTTCATACTAAAGTCCTTTTTTGTTGAGGCTATTTGCTGCGCATAAAAATCTTGCATTAGCTCAGCCGTTGATGCATCGGCAACACTCCAAAACGAAACAATAATATTCTTCGCGCCTGCATAAATCAACGCACGCGATAATCCAATTACACCTTCACCTTTTGCTAACTTCCCTAAACCTGTTTGACAAGCTGAAAGCGTAACCAATTCTGCATTAAGTTGAAGATTATAAATTTCGCCTGAAAACAAATTACCCGCTGGGGAGTCAGCATGTAAATAAATACGCGATAATTCTGGATTGATTTCATCCACAATACCGTGCGTTGCGAAATGCAGGTACGAATACTTTTTAACTTCTGAGCTACTCACTAAACTTTTATTGGCTTGCTGTTGTGTGAAGCGTGCATTTGTAAGATTCTTTGTATCAAATAGCTCAGCAATAGCATTTACTTCTAATTCACTACCCGGTAAATCACTTAAGTTTTCTTCATGTGGAAAAGTAACAGGTGCACATAAAAAAATGGAAGGCGCGGATATTGATTCTTTACCTTTCGACTTCTGTAACAATAACCCGGCAGAGAATTCATATTGAACACTGTACTTCAGTAACAAGTAAGGCATCTTAGCATATGTGTCAATACCGGTGGGTTCTTTCGTTAGCAAAGTCTCAAATGGAACAATACTCAGTCGGCCAGTAGGTAACACAACCAACGATGTAATACGGTTTGACATTTTGGGAAGTAATAACTTGCCGAGTGCATGAGCAGCTATTTTAAATGTCTTTATTTCGGAGAAGTATAAACTGTTGCGTAGGCCGGTAATATACTTATCGGTGTTTTCTGGAAGCGTTTTGCTAATGATGGAGAACTTGTTATTGGTGAGTTGAAAAATATAAAGTCTACTATTCTTCTCATCCATAAAATAACTCAGCACAGCCGTATTAGCAGTTAATTTATTCTGAATTTGCTCAATAGATGGTGCTGCTGCATTGAATTTTAAATTGAAGTATTCTGGATATTCCTTTTCTAGTTTTTGTGTAAACGAAGCATAGGTACGTTTCAAGTTAAAAGCTTCTTCTCGAATTACACGTTCTTCCTCGGCAGAAGGTTTATCGGCTAGCTTCTGAGCGGTGAGGGCAATAGCAGACTTCAAATTTTTCTCTTCGGCTAGTAATTCTTCGGGTATTCCGGCAAACGATTTAGCATTAGCATCGGCAATAGCATCTTGAAGTACAGCCGATTTACTTTTCTCTGCAAAATAAAAAGACAGCTCCTGCCATTCCTTTTTCTTAAAAGCTACCTGACTGGTTTCATAGGCAATTCGTACTCCGTTTGAATAGACTTCATTGGCAATACTTCCCAGTGTGATTTTATCGCTTTCGTTTTTAATCTGTTGACGAAGTCTATCAATTAGCGTATCGCAACTTTGTAGCGTTTTACTGGCTAACGCTAATTCACTAAACTTTAAAGTTTTGCCATAATGCCGAGCTTCTAATGCCTGTGCTTTACTGAGCAACGAATTGACTAATGTATTTCCGTTATAAAAATCTTCTACGGAAGGATTCGCTAACAAATCTTCGTTCTCAAATGTACTGACATTGGCTATCAATGCTTTTTGATAAAAGGAAAGCGATGCATCAAAATCTGCTGATTCGAATTTTAAATTACCTAATGCATTTAACACATTGGCAATATCAGGGTGACGTTTACCATAACTGCTCTCGTACATAACTAATGCCTTTTCGTAATAGCCCAGAGCAGCTTTTGGATCTTTCATTTTGGCGTATGTTTGCCCAAGGTTAAAAAGAATAAATGCTTTTGTCGGATGCGCTTGCGTGTAAATAGTTTCCCAAATTTTTAAAGCTGATTCAAAGTTGTTTACTGCATCACCATATAGCTCGAGGTCCCGATAAATAAAGCCGGTGTTAGTGGCACTAATTGCAACCTTTGGGTGATTTTTACCATGTCGCTTTTCATACAGTGCAAGCGCGCGCTCATAGAAGTCTAACGCCTTATCTTGATCGCTTGTACTATAAATTAAACCCAAATCATTATAGGTGGCCGCAATCCATTCGTTAGTTGCATCAAGATTTTTTTGCCGTATCTCAAGCGCCATATTAAGTTGCTCGCTAGCTTGTGTATACTTACCTGTGGCTCTGTATAAGTTACCTAGATGTGAGAGGGTATGTGCGGCATCAATTGAATTTTCTTTTTTGTCTTGTTCCCATGCAGACATAGCTGTTTGAAGACTACTTAGTGCCAAATCATTCTTACCCTGATTCAAATAAAGAAATCCAAAGTTGGTATGGGTTAATGCTTTTGAACTAGCACTAGTTGTAATACGTAGTAAATTTTTTAGTAATACTTCTGCGTCACCAAACCGTCCTGATCGTATATAGACTTCTACTTTTTTATTTTCTAAAATAAATTTGTTTTCTGTATTACGAATGACAGCAAGCTCTTGATCAATTTTTGCTTCTGCTTTTTCATAGTCGGCATTAAACATCAAAACTTCAATCGCTTGAAAATCCTGTGCTGCTGCGAATGATCCGGGAATGATTACCCAAAACCAAACGTTGAGAATAAATCTAACCATACTTAAAAACGATAGTTATAGCTCAATGTAGTCACCATTACTCGCGTAAGTCCATCTGGATTAACATCGCGGAAAGTAATTTTATGACCAAATAACAATCGCACACTAGACCTCACATCAAAATTATAACCTGCTGTAGCAATTCCAGAGAGCGCCAGACCAAGTGTACCATCCAATTTTTCACGTATACCTTCTTCTGGTTTAAAGACCTCATCTTTTGTTACACGCCATATCGGTAAAAGCCCAGCAGAGAAATTAAATCTGGAAAATCGAAAATTACGCTCCACACGAATCATAACATCGGTACCGCGTTTTAACTCGTACCCGGGATCATTTGCCTGGACGTATTCTGGCCCACCTTCATAAACAGGAATCCAATCAGCCCAAGTAAATTGGTTTTTGGTTCGATTAAAAGGATGCTGTATACCAGTTGCAAAAAGCCACTGTCTATTAACCAGTGATACACCCGCAATAGCATCGTACGTACCTAAGCTTGTTTGGTAATAAATGGGGAGTGAAAGACCATGTACATCATCTTTTAAGTTAGCATCGTTTGAGGGTATTTTACCACCTAATGAAACACTCACATCAAAACTTTCTGATGAAAATACGGTTCGTGTAAGGCATAGTGAGATATCGCCCAAGCCACTGGTGTTTGCAAAATTTCCGCGTACTGCCTGAAACGGAAGCTTCACCTGAACGAAAGTTTTTTGATCGATGATATTGAAGCCCATATCCAGTGTGGCTACATAGACTATTGGAGAGAGTGTTGTTTTTCCGCGATAGAAACTGAGTTCCATTGATTTCAACCGAAGCGGTACTTTTCGATTAAAGGGCTGATCGGGCTTCATTGCTCCCATGGTGCAGAAGCCAGCATCGCTGCATCCTTGTGCGAAAGTATGATGGGGATTAAGGAAGCATATAAAAATACCAGCGGATAAGACGAGAAGGTTTTTTATCATAGCAAGGGTAAGAATTGCATCGAAAATAGTAAAAAAAAGAAACCC
>CAYNKN010000083.1:0-10596 GCA_964397805.1 uncultured Chryseolinea sp.
ACATGCAACGCAGTGCAGACGGTACTATTAAAAATGCCGTTACACTTTTTGATGGTATGGTCGTAGAGTCTGTTTTGATTCCAACCGAAAAGCGTATTACCGCATGTGTGTCATCGCAAGTAGGATGCAGTTTAGCCTGCAAATTTTGCGCTACAGCTCGGTTAAAACGTCAACGAAATTTAACACCCGATGAAATCTATGATCAGGTAGTAGCTATTAAAGAGCAAGCAGAACTTTTTTTTGGTAGACCTCTAACCAACATTGTATTTATGGGTATGGGTGAGCCGTTGCTCAATTATGCCAACGTACTATCAGCTATCGAAAAAATTACTTCGCAAAAGGGATTAAATATGGCCTCTAAGCGAATTACTGTTTCTACTGTAGGTATTACCAAGATGATTGTAAAAATGGCCGATGATGGTGTAAAGTTTAATCTGGCTGTTTCTTTACATGCGGCATTAGATGAAACCCGATCTTCCATTATGCCCATTAACGATACAAATCCGCTGGCCGAATTGGGTGATGCCTTGCAGTATTGGTATCAAAAAACGAAGCGAAAAGTAACGTACGAATATGTAGTATGGAAAGGAATCAACGATACAGAAGAGCATGCCCGAGCTTTATTAAAATTTTGCAAACTGGTTCCTTCCAAGGTTAATTTGATTGAATACAATCCGATTGATGATGGCGAGTTTAAACAAGCCTCAGACGAAGCACTTCATTTGTATATGGATTTACTCGAGCGCCACGGTATTACTACCCGTATTCGGAAAAGTCGTGGAAAGGATATCGATGCTGCTTGCGGACAGCTGGCTAATAAAACTTAATGCCTTTTGCCAGCATCTGCCATTAACACCAAGAGTTATTCATGCGCAATAAATTACTTTTAATATGTCTTACAGGATTTCTTGCCCTGTCAGTTAATGGATTTTCGCAACGCGTTACTCGTGGTATTGTTATGGACTCGATAACGATGGCTGTTTTACCCGGAGTTCATATAAAAATAAAGAATACTTCGCGCGGTACTGTCACTACGGAAAAAGGAGTTTTTTCTATTTTAACTATACCTACTGATACGCTTGTGCTTTCGCGATTAGGATACAATACCGTAGAAGTACCTTTACTTTTTGAAGAGGAGGATATTTTACTGCGTATGCGCGAAAATGTCCGGATGCTTCAAGAGATTACTATTTCTGGATTAAAGCTTGGCGCGAAAGAAATTTTTCGTGAAAACCGGACTGAACCCAAGCCTTTTGAGAAATCTACGATGCTATCAGCTCCGTGGGATTATTTTAACCGATATCAAAAAGATAAACGAAAAGTAGTAGCCTTTATCAACGAAAATAATCGCATACAAACTTATGTACGCGTAGTGCACGATGAATCGGTACGGAAGCAACTCATGCAACGACACGGTCTTTCTGAAAATGATTACTTTAATTTACTAGCACGATTTAATCAAGAAAGTCTGCGGTTACTCTACGAAACTGATCCGCTTGAAATACTCGATGCCTTGGATGAATTCTACCAACGCCATGCACCTTAACTATACACAATACAAGGGCATTAATTTTCTGATAACTTTACAGGATAACCAGTAGGCACATTGGAATTACGCGATTTTTTAGTTACCCCTATTTTACTTTTCATGGTGTATGGAGCGGCCTATGTTATAAAACCTTGGGTAACCGATGATGTTAACCGAGCCTACTTTATTCCCGCATTGTCAGTTAAAATTATTGGCGCTATTGCTTTAGGTATTATTTATCAGTTTTATTATTCCGGAGGTGACACCTATAATTTTCACACCTATGGAAGTCGCCATGTATGGCAAGCGTTTATGGAAGCGCCAGCTACTGGTGTGGAAATGATGCTCTCTTCGGGTGAACACAAAGAAAGTTTTTTTCGATACTCTAGTCGAATACCTTTTTTTACAGATTCATCTTCATACTTCGTTATTCGGGTTGCTGCTTTTTTTGATTTGTTTACATACTCTACCTACTCGGCAACAGCAGTATGTTTTGCCGTACTGAGTTTCGCAGGCATGTGGATGTTCTTCCTAATGTTTTATAATTACTATCCTCACCTTCATAAGTGGTTAGCGTTGGCTTGCTTTTTTGTGCCTTCCGTTTTTTTCTGGGGTTCTGGTTTACTAAAAGATACCTTAATGATGGGATGCCTGGGTGCGGCTACTTATTTACTCGATAGACTTTTCTTGCAACGGAAGTTCTCGCTGTTAGCGGTCGTTATTTTGTTGATCTCCTTATACTGTATTTTTTCTGTTAAAAAATTTATTCTTCAAGCTTACCTTCCATCAGCCTTGCTGTGGATTTATTTACACTATGCAAATGCCATTAAGCAAACTGTTCTGAAGTTAATGATTATTCCCTTCATACTTTTTTTGATAGGGTTTTCTTCTTACTACTCGGTGGTTAAAATTGGAGAAGGCGATAGACGTTTTGCAGTCGAGAAGCTGGCTGAAACGGCACGCATTACGGCTTATGATATTCGCTATTATACGGGTAGAGATGCGGGTTCGGGATATAGCATTGGTGAGTTAGACGGATCAATGACAGGCCTAATTAAGTTAGCACCGAGTGCCATTAATGTTTCATTGTTTCGACCCTATTTGTGGGAAGTAAAAAACCCGCTGATGTTACTATCGGCATTAGAAAGTTTTTTAATGTTGCTGGCTACCGTTTTTATACTTGTTAAGAGACGGTCTTATATTTTCAGAATAGTAGCAAAGCCCGATATTATTTTTTGCTTTGTTTTCGCTATTGGCTATGCGTTTGCTGTGGGCGTATCAACATTTAATTTTGGAACGCTAGTGCGCTATAAAATTCCGTTGCTGCCCTTTTTTATTATCGGATTGATCCTCGCGTTTTACTCAAAAAGCGATAAAAATGTAGGTGCATTAGCGGATAATGAAAATTGATTAACAATTTTTTCTCTACCGTTTTTGCCAAGTGTTTTACGCAGCGTGGTATTTTCAATAAGTTGTTCCATTGCCCATTGCCACTCTATTGCTGTAGTGCACAAAAATCCGTTCTCACCCTGCTCAATAATTTCGGTATTAACCCCAACAGCAGAAACAACGGCAGGGATATTAAGCGCCATGTATTGTAACGCCTTAAAACCACATTTTCCCTTTGCCCATGCATCATCAGGAAGTGGCATAATGCCAATATCGGCAAGCAGCAAATCGCTTACTTCCGTTTCTTTCGACCAGGTTTTAAACAGTACACGATCAAGTTTAAGATCAGCTGGTCGGTCTGCAATAACTAAAAAATAAACCTGAGGATATTTTTTTTCTAATCGTTGTAATACATCCTGTTGTTCGGAAAGGTACTTTAGAGTAGAGTGCGACCCCGTCCACCCAATAATTACCTGATCATCCAAGCTTTTGGCGAGCGGATATAACACCGGATTATGTACTTTTTCGGTATCCAAAACCGTAGGGTTTAACACCACTTGGTTTGTAAACTGTCTGGCGAAAGCACAGAGGTATTCATTACCCGCAGAAACCTTGTAGCTCCACCGGCAAATAGAGCCAACCTTACTTCGCCAGCGAATAATTTTTTCTAGAGTCGATTCGCTTTTTTTGTCTGTCATCCAGATGGCATCATCGAAATCGTAAATAATTTTTTTCCGAAGAACTTTGGCTATTATCCACTCAAGGATAGGTGGGCCAATAGGTGCAGCTTCGCGGTGAATAAAAACGAAGTCAACAGAAGAAAGCGAAAACAACATCAACAAGCGATTCCAAAAACCAGCCGCCAGCGCGATGCATTTTTTAATGGTATTTCCCTTTCTGAAAAAAATTTGCCAATCGTGGGAATTCAGGAAGCTTTGCGACTCGAACTCCATTCCCTTAGCCGAAAGAATTTCTTCGTATAGTTCAATGCGAAAACGCTGTGAAGGTGCCTCTCGAGCAGGATAGGGTACAAGGAAAAGAATTTTCATAGTAACTTGGCACAAAGTTGCAGAAAGGAACTGAATTCCTGCTACTGCACCCCAACCTAAATCATGACAGAGCCGATAACCTATTCTATAGAATCAACTAGCCGCAAGTGGTTTGATGGTAAAGAGCTTTGGCGCTATCGCGAGCTTTTCTATTTTTTTACCTGGCGGGATATCAAAATCAAGTATAAACAAACAGCACTAGGATTTTTTTGGGCGATACTTCAGCCCTTACTTATGATGCTCATTTTTACATTGTTTTTTGGAAGAGCACTAAATATTCCTTCGCAAAATTTGCCTTATCCGGTTTATGTTTTCTCTGGCTTATTAATTTGGAATATGTTTTCTACGGGGCTTTCGAATGCCGCGAACAGTATGGTAAGTAATGCCGCCATTATTAAGAAGATTTATTTCCCAAGGTTAATCATTCCGGTTTCCGCTATTCTGGTAGCTTTCTTCGATTTTTTAATGGCTTTTATTCTTTTTATACCCATACTCTTATTCTATCAGCAACCAGTCTCTATTACCGCTATCGTAGTATGGCCTGCGGCAATTGTGATATGCATGATAGCAACTTTGGGATTAGGTTCTTGGTTGGCCGCATTAAATGTGAAGTACCGAGATTTTCGGTACGTCATACCCTTTTTAATTCAGGTGTTATTTTTTCTTACACCAGTTATCTATCCTCTATCGATGTTAGATTATCCGGTGTTGCAATATGTGTTGGTTTGCTCACCCATGTACGCTGCGGTAGAGTTGTTCCGATACCCAATCACCGGTATAATGCCCGATATTTATTTTATAAGCATTAGCCTTGGTTCAGGAATACTTTTTCTGGTTATAGGTATACTATACTTCAAACGAACCGAAGATTTTTTTGCTGACTTTGCTTAACTTATACGTTGCGATTTAAGTCTTAAAAAGACGTCCAAAATGCGGTATCTTTGTTACAAATTTTAGGTGTATGGAAGAGTTGATTTTTTTAGTTGAAGAAAGTCCTGAAGGCGGCTATTCCGCTAAAGGTCTGGGGTTGGGAATATTTACTGAAGGAGAGACACTAGAAGAATTGCAGACTAATATAAAAGATGCTATTCATTGTCATTTCGATAATTCAAAGCCACGATTGGTGCGGCTTCATTTGGTAAAAGAAGTTGTATTTGCTGCATGAAAATTCCCAGAGATTTAAGTGGGCAAGATTTAGTCAAGTGCCTCAAAACTTATGGTTACGAAGTAAGCAGGCAAACAGGAAGTCATATTCGGTTAACAACAAACCAACATGGTGAACATCATATTACTATTCCCAATCATTCATCATTAAAACTCGGAACGCTATCTTCTATTTTAAGTGAGGTTGCTGGCCACCTCAAAAAGAGTAAAGAGGATTTAATGAGAGAATTATTTTAATTATTTTTTAATGAAACCCATCCTCGAAATCCAAAATATCTCTAAAAAGTATCGCATCCAGCATATGGCTGGTGGGTATTTAAGTTTGCGCGAACGAATGGTGAATGCACTTAAGTTTGAAAAAAATAATGCTGAAGATTTTTGGGCGCTGAAAGATGTTTCATTTGAGGTACAACCGGGCGAATCGATTGGTATAATTGGCCGGAATGGAGCTGGCAAATCTACCTTATTAAAAATACTTTCTAAGATAACACCTCCTACATCAGGTAAAATTATAAGTAGAGGGCGTGTAGCCAGTCTGTTAGAAGTAGGCACCGGCTTTCATCCTGAATTGACAGGCAGAGAAAATATTTTCTTTAATGGTTCGCTTTTAGGAATGAAGCGAAAAGAAATTGAAAGTAAGTTTGATGAGATCGTAGATTTTAGCGGTGTTGAAAAATTTTTAGATACACCCTTAAAACATTACTCCAGTGGTATGCAACTACGACTTGCCTTTGCAGTAGCGGCTTTTTTAGAACCCGAGATTTTAATTATCGATGAAGTGCTTGCCGTTGGCGATGCCGAGTTTCAAAAGAAGTGTTTGGGTAAGATGGAAGATGTGAGCAAAAGCGGAAGGACGATTTTGTTTGTGAGTCATCAGCTAGGTATGGTGGGTCAACTCTGCAAACATGCATTTATTCTTGATGGTGGTAAAATAGCTTGTTATGGTGAAGTGGGTGAAGTAATAAATACCTATACACAATCCTACGCAACGAGTAATACGTTTGTTAACGATGCAGTTAATAAAGAGAAGAGCTATAGTATTCAGCGTGTGCAATCATTAAATGTTTCTAATCAAGCAGTTGTAAATTTTGCGCACAATGAGGAGATTATCATCGAGATTGTTTTTTTAGCTTCTCAAATGCTTCGCAATACGCACTTGATGGTATCCGTTAATAATCGTAACGGCCAGCGAATCTTTTCTTCTGATAAAGCATTGGATCGTATAGCGTTAAAAACGAATTTACCAACTACGGTAATGATTACCATACCAAAAGCCACGTTAACACCAGGAAGTTATACATTTTTTGTTGCCATACATTGTCCTAACACGATGGGATATGATGTAGTCGATAATGTTTGTCCGATTACCGTCTTTGATAATGGTTCCGAATTTGTTCAATACGAGAACAAATGGTTTTATGGCGATGTTTACGTGCCCTGTAAATGGGAATTTAAATCTGAAATGAATGCATCTTAATAGTGAATTACTTTTACGAAAGTATGCGCTATCCTACTTTAAGGATAATATGAAGGTACTGGAGATAGGACCTTCGGGTATACCGTCAGCATATCAACGCGTTGTTAACAACCATACTATTGATTGGCATACGTTAGATATTGCCGCGAACTACCCAGGTATTACGTATGTCGCTACAGAAGAATATAGCTATCCGATAGAATCAGAATCGTATGATTTAATTATAAGCGGACAAGTAATTGAACATGTAAAACAAATTTGGCTATGGATGGCTGAATTGAAAAGAATTCTGAAGCCAACGGGGACAATGATTATTGTGAATCCGATTAGTTGGCCCTATCATGCGTTTCCGGTTGATTGCTGGAGAATTTTTCCAGAAGGCATGCGTGCGCTGTGTGATCATGTTCAATTAAAACTTGTATTGTCTGAGTTTGAATCGCTAGAGGCTGAACACTTTTCAAATACGTATACACCAACCATTCCCGGAGAGTCTTATACCTTTCTGGATTTACGAAAGCGAATACTATTGATTAAATTTTGGAATGCGTTGATCCATTTTATTCCAATAGTAAAGAAGCTTAAAGTACCAGTAGAAGTAGCTTACGATACACTTACTATCGTTACTAAGGAATAACAGAGTAAAATATGCAGATTCATCGATTGACTATTTTACGGCATTTTACTATATCTGAGTTGATGCAACTTCTACTAGGTAAATTGTTTAATCGATTTCGGTCAAAAAATTTTACTACTCTCCAGTTAAAAGAGAACAAGTTGGTTGTAGTAAAGAGGGCTGATTCATCGGCATTGATACATGGCAATGAGATTATTATTACCCACCGACTCAAGGAAAGTAATTTTAAGATCCATTTGCGCTTAGCAGGGAGTGATGTTTGGGTGTATGATCAGGTACTTGTGCATGCTGGCTATCACTATGTTTTACAACAGTACAAACAGTTTTTTGGGAAGCATCCTCAAACGATAGTTGATGCCGGAACTAATATTGGTTTATTTATTCTGTATTTTAAAGGACAAAACCCCTCTGCAGATATTATAGGAATTGAACCAGATAAAGGTAATTTTTTGCGAGCGAAGCAAAACATAGAAGCGAACGATTTCGCCTCAGTTGTCTTACATCATGCAGCATTATGGCCAACCAAGGAGAAGCTTGAATTAGTTAATGATTTTAGAGATAGGAGTGAATGGTCGTTTCGTGTAGAGGAGAACAATGAAGGTACAATTACCGCTGTTACACCTGCTGAAATGGTTTTAAGGTTTGGTGGAGAGGTAGATCTTTTTAAGATTGATATAGAAGGTGGAGAGGTGAAACTATTTGATGATACGACTGATTTAAGTTGGTTGAGAAAAGTAAAAGTCATTGCTATAGAAATTCATGATGAGTTTTCTGCTCGAGCCACTATTTTGAACCTCTTGGCAACATATAATTTTCACGTTACTCATTGTGGCGAGTTAACAGTAGCAATTAACAAGCACTTTATATAGATAGATTTTTATGGCTGTAATGAATTCATTTATACAATTACTAAATAAACCAGCAACCCGATGGATATTAAGGGGGCTAATTTTTTTACGCTATAAGCAACGCGGACGAAAGATTGAAGCAGTTAAAAACCATGAGGATTTTGGAGCTTGGGAGTTTCGAATAAGTGGTGTTAGTTATTTAAGTTCTGGACCAGGATGGGCTTATGACCATGACTATTTACTTGCGCAATTAAAGCAGTTATCTAGCTATGCCTACTTGCCAACACTTGGCGATACAGTTATTGATGTTGGAGCAGGTGTAGGTGAGGAAACAATTATTTTTTCTGCATTGGTTGGTTCTAAAGGGAGAGTCTATTCTGTTGAAGCACATCCAAAAACATTTCATGCGCTTTCATACTTGGTAGAGGTAAATGCACTAACGAATGTAGTGCATTCTAATGTGGCACTTTCTGATGTGGCAGGAACCGTTTCAATTGACGATTCGGAAAATTCTTTGGCGAATACAATTTTATCAACTCCTAAAAAGAAGGCGTTTGAAGTTAAAGCTGAAACGTTTGATGACTTTGTTGAGCGTAATGCTATAGCCACTATCGACTTAGTGAAAATGAATGTTGAAGGCGCAGAACAATTAATCATAAGAGGTATGCAACGGTCTTTGTCGCGGATAAAACACATGGCTATATCTTGTCATGATTTCAGATTTAAAAATGGAGAATCTGAATTCTTTAAGACCAAGGAAATTATTTTGCAATTTTTGAAGGATAATAATTTTGTTGTTGTTACTCAAAACACAGCAAATAGCATGGTTGATGATTACGTTTATGCCTACAACCCTGCATTAACAAGTGGCTTTGAGTCTAAACCATGAAGCGTGAGAAAATCATTTTTTTAAGTGCAAAGAACCCGTTCACAACAAAGGACTGGTCTGGTATTCCGTTTTTTCTTTTTCGTTCACTCTCCACATCGTTTGATGTAGAGTACGTTTCACTTCCTACTTTTTCTGCTGTTCGAAAAATGGGATATTATGCGAGTAAATTATTTTTAAAATTATCTGGTAAACAATATGTCTTTGATTATGGGATAGTCATGGCTTTGCTTTATGGTATAATCGGCTCACTACGTCTTCGAAAGCAAACAAATATCAAATTCATATTTTCACCGGCCGGTTTAACGGAAATAGCTTTTTTACGTACATCTATACCCATCGTTACTTATGGCGATTGCTCTACATTACAACTTATAAATTACTATCCGGCTTTAAGGAATGTATCGAAGTTATCAATTAAAGAAATTGATTTTGTTGAACGTAATGCTTTTAAGCGGGCAAGTCATGCTGTGTTTTCATCCAATTGGGCTTCTGATTTTGTTCAATTAAAATTTGGTAAATCATGTAGTACAATACCATTTGGTTCGAATATTCTTGATCCTACTCTTACGCATTTGCCAAAAAATATTTCGCAAACGGTTTGTAGTTTATTATTTGTAGGGGTTGATTGGAAGCGAAAGGGTGCTGATGTCGCATTAAAAATTCATCAAGCTTTATTGATTTTGGGCATACCGTCACGGTTAACATTAGTTGGTTTGTCTATTCCACGAGAAGAAACTACTCCCGCATTCATAACTGTGTTTCCTCATATTGATAAAGATAGTGAAGAAGGAGCCGTACAAATCAATAAGATATTTACAGAGGCTTTATTTTTTATTTTGCCAACTCGTGCAGACTGTACACCCATTGTAATATCCGAGGCACTTTCATTTGGTATACCAGTATTAGCCACTAACACAGGTGGTATAGCTTCACAGGTGGAGCATGGGAAGACTGGGTTTTTGTTTTCTGAAGATGATGTTGAAGGGTATGCTCAAGTTATTGCTGATTTATTTAATGAAAAGAGTTACCAACAGTTATCTGCTAATTGTTTAGAAGCCTATCAAAAAACTTTTAATTGGAATTCTTGGGTGCATAATTTACAATTTACCATTCTTGCGCAAACGTCATAATACTAATGAAGCGAATACTCTTTTACACCTCTATTAAAACACGAGTGCGTGATCAAGAGTCGCTCATGGTAGAGTTTGTAAAACAAGGCCATCAAGTATTTTTTGTTAATCAACAGCAAAATAATTATCTACCAAACATTTGTAAAAATGCCGGTGTTGTCTATAAAACAGTGAGTATTCCTATTATGAATTCATCGATAATGCGAACACTTTTTTACTGTTTGCGCTTAATTCAATTTACATGGTCGAATAAGATTGATGTAATCTATAGCCATCTTGAACCAGCCAATTTTATTGCAGTCTTAGTACAGTATTTAATTCGTGCAAAGGTTATTATAGTTCGACATCATCATGATTTAGCAGAGTTGACAGGTTTCTCTAACGACTTATCTTATAAACTAACGTATCGATTAGCGAGCACTATCATTGTTGTAGCGAAGGCTACAAAAGAGTATATGGTTGTGAAGGAGGGTGTTAATCCTGAAAAA